>CAYPTZ010000230.1:0-6145 GCA_964413395.1 uncultured archaeon
TCATTTATCCTATAGAAAATAAAAGAGTACTTTCATATGAAATTGAAATATTAATTCGAGAATTATTAAATGAAGTACTTGAAAAGTTAGATTCACCTATAGAATGGAATTTAAATATCTTTTTAGGGAATTTGACTGATATTTTTATCATTAAACGCATTTTAGAATGGAAAAGAATGATGGTACAAAGACTCACTCGTATCGATTATTATTATGGGTTTTTTGGGATCGAATTTTCAAATCAACCCGATCCTACATGGTTATTACCTGATGAAAAATTCTTTATTCCAACCACGAAAGACCTTATAAAAATCTCGAAACGTTTAAAAATTAATATAAATCAAGAATTACCCTCTGGTTTTAATTCAGATTTACGATTTCTGGATGGTATTAAAGGAATAATTCATGGTATAAAAGAAGCTCAGATCTTTCCAAGGGGTTGGGACTTTTCGAACAAGCAATTCTCTTTTCTATTACCCCTTCAGTATGAGCATGCATTTGATTTGATTGGGTTGAGAGGTGTAGAAGTGCAATTTTTCTCTGTTCCCAGTCGATTTTCCTACCTTTCTAAAATTATAACTATTCAGGAAAATCTCATAGATATGACATTTCAAGCCCAAATGATATATAATCAAACTAAACAGATACATATTGCACATGATGTATTTGATTTTTCTCTTAATGAAGCTAAATTTTTCTTCAGATATTTAAAAATGATTAACTTTACCAAACCTAATTCATTTGGATATTTAGTATTTGCCCATTATTATAGATTTCAAGCTGCAACTGTTTTAATTGATAAATTGTTTGAAGGTGTTCTCATAATGGAAATGCTATTAGTACGAAATAAGGAAAAAAAAACCATCTTTCTTCAACAACGTATTTCAAAAATTCTTGGTAGAACTACAGAGGAAGATAATTCTTTACAAAAATTTATTAAAAAACTCTATAAAATTCGTTCGGAAATCGTTCATGAAGGTGGAGGGAAGGGTTTCCGATCAAAATTAACAAACCTTATAGATGAATATCGAAATTATCTATACTATCTGGAACAAATCATAAATCTGCTATTATTATTTACATCTTTAATACGCGAAGATAAATTTAATTTTCCGAGTAAAAAATCAATTTATCGCTTCATAACACAAGAAAATTTGAGGAAAGAACTAACCAAATCCAAATTTCATCTCTTTAAGAATTACCGACAGAATTTCATGAAGGAATTTATTAGATTTTAAGAAAATTCAATATATCCTCAACATATTGCGTAAGGGTATCGATAGTCTGGAAATCACATAATTTTAAGTGAACACCTTTAGCAATTTGTTTACAATATCTAGCAAATTTATACAGATCTACATCATTTAGCATTCGGAATTTATGCATTATTACATAAAAAGTAAAATCAGCAATCATTTCTTCATTTAATTTTGCTAGATGACCATTATAATAACGATGACAATTTCGATCTAACCATTCTTTATCACCTGTAGCATGGGCTAATTCATGAATTAATACGTAAGCAAATCTACGTTTATCTGAGACTATTCTAGGATGGATGAAAATTATTTTTCCAATTTCGCATTGTTGTCCATCTGCACCATCCAATTCTTTATAAAGAATATTATAATTTAATTGAGATAGTTTTGTTTGAGCCAAATTTATTAGAATTTTTGCATTTTTTAAAGTTAATTGGAGATTGCAATAAGGATAATTGTATGTAGAACGTTTCAAAATTTTATATGATTCATTGGCAATTTCTTTAATTGTTCTAGAATTACGGTATTCTTCTTCTGTTGGATAGTAGATTTTGGCTCTTTTAGCACAAATTTTTCCATATCCAATAGATTTAGAAATTTTGGAAATTAATTGTCGATTGCATAATTTACATTTAACTATTTTTTTCATTTTGATTTTCCTCCAATTATTAAAAAAAATTAAATTTTGATATGTTCGTTTTTAATTCCATTGATTTGAATGAAATCTCTGACAGATTGGGAAAGCGAATTATTTTTTTCAGCATTTATTATTGGTAAACCCAGATATTGAGGAGTAATTATGGCTATTTTACCAAAGTTATTAAAAATTAAAATGCTAATTTGACGAGTTTTTGTTCCTATTACTAAATTATAACAATCTGATTCTCTTTTGGCTTGGATTAACACAGAATTTGAGAAATAATCATGTTTCATGTTTTTTCACTTTTATGTTGGGATTATTCCCTACAACATAAATAAATCTTCTTTGGTATTTAAATGTTGGGTATAATCCCAACCAATATGCAATAAAAATTGCACAAAAATATAATTACATTTAATTAAAGATAAAAATCAAAAATTATTTGGAAGATATTCTTAAAATATATCGTTTTTTTCCATCAATTTCCCTTTCTAAGCGGAAAAAATAGCCTGTTTTTTCATAATATTTCATAATTAAAGATTCATAACTATCAATTTTTTTTGAATCTAAATATAGAATTATTTTGTATTCTTTTCCTTCATCTAATCCGATAATGCAATTCACAATTTTCTTAGGAATTACAATCTTTTGAAAACGTAATTTATCAATCCTGCAATTTTCAATTGAAATATTATCAAAATCAAAAATCGATTTAGATTCTTGGGTATTTAGCATATTTTTCACATTTTTGTTGGGATATATTCCAACATGATAATAAAGTTATTTTCAATATATAAATGATGGGGTTTTTCCTAACATTTTTTTTAGAGTGTTTTAATCAATCATTTTTTTAAAACCAAGTATTTTCCAGTAATTTTGAAGAAAATGAAGTTCTAGTTTTTTGGTTAAGGGGGGCAACCAGGGAAACTAGAAACCCGAAAAGTTAGATTTGGCAAAAAACAAAAAATGATACCTAAAACTCAGGTATATTTTAATCTAAAATAATTGAGTATATAAAACTAAGTTAGAAATTCATTAATCGCTTAACATTTACAAGTGTATTACAAAATGAAGAAAATGATATTTTAAGTGTATCACAGAATTGATGAAAATGTATTATATCGTCCTATACGAGGGAAGGACTTTTTATTTTTAATTTTTATGAATTAATTTTGAAATTTTCATAATCAATATTCAAGATTTGCAAAGGAATTGCATCTCTCCATAAATATGATACATAAGAGATACGCAAGAAAAGGGCAATTCTGTCGGAAGGTAATCAATTTGTACCCGCAATGCGAGATATATAAAATTGTAGCTGAAATTATTAATTCTATCAAATTTTCAATTTTCTAAAACTTAAAAAACCTTTCCTAAATCGAGAACTATTTTGAAAAAAAAAATCTTTAGGGGTCAAAGAAAAAATGCTTTAAAATACAGCAAAATTCAACAAAATCACTCAAACTAAGTTGGGCCAACCTTTATCGAAATTATCAAAAAAATATGAAATTAGAATTCAGTTGAACTAATCACAAAAAAAAAAGAACCAACTAATCATTAAGTGGAACAAACTAAAAATAGCATAAATTGTTTGAATTTGCATAATTTTTTTATTTTCTTCTTTATTTATTTACTTTTAATTCTGAAATAAGCTATTTTTCCTTGATATCGCCTAAATTGACTCCTTCTTGGAAAAATTGATGCAAAAAATTTTAAAAATCTATAAATTAGTATTAAGTATGAAAAATGGGAGAATATTGTGTGATTATTTTATAAATATGATTGAAATATACATTCTTTCTGTCATTTTCTTGAAATGATCCATAAATAAACATTGTATTATTTTTATAGCAATTCATTTAAAATCAAAGCTAAATCAACTGAGAAAGAAGTATTCAAATTACTATCTGGCTTTAAATTATTTGTATGAGATTAAATTTGACCGTATTTAGGTTTTGAATCATTATTTTTTTTAGGTAATTTTGGAATACTTTGATGGGGCAATGGTTTATTATTACTGATGAATTTTTTAACTACTTTTTTTATTTCATGAACAAATATTTCTTTATGAAATCTAATTTTATATTCAATAACTGAATGCTGACTTTTAATAAAATGTGCTTTCGTAATAATTGAAAATGCCATTTCTAATTTTAAATTAGAAAAAGTCGTATGCGTCGTTTCATCATGAAAAGTAGATATAGATGGTGATGGAGGGTTACCAGAATAATCAATTTCAAAGAATTTTCTGAAATAAGCTTTCAAATGATTATGCATTGTGTTAGATAATTCCCTGAGAAAAATTTCATAATTCCAAATACTATATCCTGTTTTTTCATAAAAAAGTTTTTGGGCATTGTAAAAATCGCTGGTTTTACTAAATTTTTCCGACTCCTTAAGTTCATTAATCATTTTCCTAGATTTTCTTAATAAAATAATTAACCATTTAGGAAATATATCACCAATTAGCATTTCTAAAGGTATTTTAAAAGACATTGGCACATTTCTTAATGAAACATTTTTCACATTAGTGTATTTTATTAAAGTTAATACTACTTCATATAGTAAATCATCATCTTCAATTTCTGGACATATTGATGGATATCCCATAAAATAATCTTTTACTTCTATTTCTATAATTTCTTTCCTTAAATTCATAAAATACTCGACAGAAGAATATTTTTTTAATCGTTTAGTAATAATACTCTTTCCATTCTTGGTTTTCTTCAAAATCTTATTATCAACATCGACTAAATTTTCGTCATAAGAGGGAGTATAAATATCTACATCCCAATCACCTTGAATTGGGATTTCAGGAGCATATACTTTTTTATTTATTGGAATTGTAATCTTAAATTGTAAATGAATAGAAAATGCATTAAAATCAATATTAGCACCAATTAATTCATTCTGAATACTTGGTTTTGCAGTACTAATGCTTTTAACTACTTCATTTACTGCCATTGAAACAATATCAGTTGCTAATGCGGTAGCCATAATTCTTTTATTCCTTTAAACAGTTATATACATGCAGTTGCCAATAATTTAGGTATTTTGAATGGATTTATAGAAAATTCTTCTAATTCTGATTCCATTAATTGCAATCGATTTGATTTAAAATTAAATTGATTATCGTTTAAATCATATGCTTCAATAGACACAATAATATCTACGTCCTTACCTTTTGGAATTTCTAATCTGCCTAAATAATGATCTGGATTAATTTCAGGAGGTAATTTTTCAATAAGGCTAAAAAATTCATCAATAGGCATTTCATGTTTGGTTATTGGAATTATGTCACCTGTGTTTCTTTCATATAATTCCAAATCAATTGTTTTCACTGTGAAAATGAATTTATTCGTACAATTCATCTGAATATCTAAAAAACCTTTAGTCATTGTTTGTGGGTTTCGTTTAGATATTAAAACTTCAATTTCAGGTACCTTAATTATAGGATAAAAAATATCTTCATCTAAAACTATATCTTCTTTAACTGCTTTTACTTTAATTTCAAAAGTATCGATGGCTTCAACAGTTTTCTGTTTAAATTGAAATACTGCCAAATTAGGATTATGAAATGAATCAATATTAAAAACTGTTTTTCTATTTTTTCGGATTTGTTTTGGCATTTTAGGACCATAGTTTACCCATTTAGTTAATTCTAATCCTTTTGTTGTAGAAATCACTAATTTATCAAAATTTTTATTTAAAATCTTTACAAATACAATAAATTCTTCTTTTAATAATGCGTGTGAATGTCCACCACATTTGATAAAATCCATTTTAATCATTTTTTTTATACAATAATTACTTAATAATGTATAGTTATTCATCCTATATTTTTTTGTCTATTTAAAAATTTTTAAAAAAAAATGATTCCTAAAACTAAAGAATATTTTAGTTTAGACCGATTGAGTATAGAAATCTAAGTTTGAAAATCATTAATCGCTTAACATTTCAAAGTGTATTACATGTTGTATTACAATTTTGATAAAACTGTACTACATGGCCCTATGCGATAAAAGGACATTTTTTGGAATATTTTCCTTTTTTTTTTTCAAAATTGTAAAATTATAAATTGTAATTCCAGGAGAAAAAGTACTCTCATTTCTAGGAGATATATATTAGATATATATTAAAATGGTGCTTCGACCGGGATTCGATTAATAATTATTTAAAAAAAATTTTTTTTTTTTATTGCTAAAATCTCAATCATTTTCGGAGTAAATTTTGTAGTTATACGAAA
>CAYPTZ010000231.1:0-6097 GCA_964413395.1 uncultured archaeon
AATTTTTTCAATATTTTTCACTTCTTGAAGATAGTATTTGTTATCAATTTGTATCGTAAAAAATCTAGTATTCATTACAAATTCATATAATAAATATCATTTTAAACAATTTTTATCTGATAATTAGATTTACCTTTTTTTTTTTCAGAAAATTTTTCCAAAAACCATAAAATTTCTTTTATTTCCCTCATTCTTTATTTATGAGTTTGCAATGGAAGAAGGAAATTTCAAAAAAAGCACTCCCTCTAAAACTTTGGATAAGAAGGTTTCTCTTAAACGGAAAGATGGTAAATATGAATTACCTAAAATTACTGATAATTTAGCCTGTCCTGTGTGCACTAAAATCTCATTAAAACTTTCGAGAACTCTCTATAATCTTCCAGATGGAGATGATATTTTCATCATTTTACTTGAATGTGAGGAATGCAATTATCGAAAAACCGATATGGTTAAGATGTTTTCTGCTTTCCAACCTGGGGAATACCATTTGACTGTTGATGATTCCGATTTTACCCATAAAATTTTTCGAGGTTCTACTGGAAATATTGAAATTGATGAGATTGGGATGTCTATTGAGCGTGGTCCTGCAGCTACATTTGATTTTACGAATATTGAAGGGATTTTATTAAAAATGAAAGAAAAACTTCAATATTTTTTAGATTCTACACCCATCGAATCTTTAGAATGGAAAAATGCAAATGAAGCATTTAAGCGCCTGAACAATTGTTTAGCGGGCAAAATGCCTTTTAAATTAATCCTAAAAGATCCAGATGGAGGATCTTACATCACTCCTTCAAATGAGGAGAAATTAGTCTTTATTCCTACGAGTAAAAAAAATTAAAAAATTCCATCAAGACAATAGTATTGATTTAGACATGTATTTTTTTTCTTCTAATCTTGGTATACTTCATCATTCTCCTGTAATATTAAATCTTTCAAATAGATTATGTGTTAGCGCTACACACTATCAATAATTTTTTAAATAATTTTGTATTATTTATCTTTATTTACTGAAAGGATAATTAAAAATGGACAATACAAATACACATGATTCAATCGAACTCTTAAATAGAAGAAAAAATGCCTGTATAGAAATAATGGGAGTTTTCCAAGATAATTTTGATGGAATTTTGCAGAGTCATCCAGGAACTGTAATTTCTGCAGCTTCTAGGTTAGCTGGGACCTCTCTTTTTAGATCTATGAAATATAAGCAGAAACCAAAACTAGGGACAGTAATACTTTCCGAAGAAGTAAATCAATTAGGAAATAAACTCATTCAATTACTCCTTTTACTTCTGAAAAAAAAAGGATTAAATATAACAGCAAATGATATAAATACAGAAATATCTCAAGAAATTGAACCAAAAACAAACCTTATTAATATTCAAAGCGAATTTCAACAAAAATATAATAATATTATGAAAAAATATGAATTTGATTATTTAGAAGGTGCAAAAACTGGGATAATTGTTTGTGCGATGTTGATTGATTACCATTGTGTGCAAAATTTTGATCTGGATCCTAAAGATGCTATTGTATTGGTGACTAAGGGAATAATTGAAGGAAGTAAAACCGTTCCACCTCCATTAAGCGAATAATTATTGAATATTTTCATTTTTTTTTCAAGAGAGTAAATGAAATTATTTTAGAATTTATTGTCTGATTTTAGATTCAAACTTTTTTGTGTTAGATTCTAACTAAGAAATATAGTCATTTTCTCCCTAAATTTTAGGAAATATCCCAATTTCTTTTAAATTCTACATGTATCGAATCTTTAGAATGGAAAAATGCAAATGAAGCATTTCAACGCCTGAACAACTGTTTGGCTGGTAAAATGCCTTTTAAATTGATCCTTAAAGATCCAGATGGAGGATCTTTTATTACCCCTTCAAATGAGGAGAAATTAGTCTTTATTCCTACGAGTAATAAAAATTAAAAAAAAAGAAAAAAGCACTTTATTTAATGAATACAAGGTTTCTTGTTTTTATTCCTCCCACTTGCCCTCTGCTTTCAATTTTTCTTTGAGTGCTGCTAATTCGTCGGCTCGTTTCTTCTTTTCTGCGGCTATTGCTGCTTTTTCTTCTTCGGTTACAACCTTCAATTTGCTTTTATCATGTTCCATAATTTCTTTTTGTAAATCGTCTTTACTCATTTTTTTTTACAATCCTAATTTTTTGTTCATAATTTATTATTATACTTTTTTTTTTTTGACCTATAAATGTATTTTTCAAATTTTATTTCATAATTAATACTGTAATTTTTCTAATTATTACAATGATTTACCATGGAACACTTTTCTTTCCAAAGAAATAGGATAAGTTATTTGCAATAATAGTAATTGTCGGAGTAATTAATATGGTCATAATTATAATATGAATGGTATGTTGGGTAATAGGAAGAAAAACAAACCAACCTGCAAATAACAAACATCCCCCTAAAAAATCGATTTGATCAATAACCCAGAAAGGCTGCCCTCGCCCGATATTTTTTCTTCTTTTAGCCCAACTTCCAAACAAATCTCCAAAGGCAGCTCCAAATGAACATAATAATACTCTAGGTAATAAAATTAAGAAACTATTCAAAGAAGGATCTTGACTTCTATCCCCGATCAGAAATAGAGATAAATCCGAAAGAAGATCTTCTGCAGAATTATTATAGAAAGTGTAATTAACATTAGGTTGTTCAATTAAAGTATGAACTGTGCTTACAATGGAATTCCACTGAGAATATATTGTCAAATGAATCATTAATGCAATAATTGCTCCAATTATTGGCCCTAGTAAAAATCCTCTTGTTGTTTTTCCTGGACCAAAAATCCTTCTACCATCTTTTGCATTTTTATCTTTATCTAATGGTCCTCCTCCTCCAACTAAGACCATCATTGCATTTGCTAAATATCCAGGCATAATAAAAACTATCCAATATATTACAATACACCACCAATCACTGTATCCTCCATAAGCTATGCGAAAATATAATAATTGAATAATAATTCCTGTTATTCCAAATATACATAAAAAATAGGCAATTTTTGCGTTTTTTTTCTCATCAACATTCAATGGTTTGGGATTAATGATTTTGCTCAATATTTTTTTTTTTTTCTTAAGCGTGTTATTCTCAATGTCATTTGACATAATTCAATAAAATTTTGTTATCTTAAAATATTTTAGAAATGAATAAAACAAGTGAAAAATTAAATTGTGGACAATAAATGCATTAACGCTCGTGGTATTTCATCAAATTCCGTTACTGGAATATAATTTCCTCTTCCTGCTTTTGCAATCATTTGACAGACATGTTGTCCTCGAATGCTCTTTTTTATATTTCCTTCTGGCGGCATATTGATAACATGTAATTTTGGATAATGCTTAGCAATAAGTATTGGGTCTTTGCCTCGATTATAATCACCATCGGTGATTAAAATCCCTACTTTTTGTCTATTACCTGGAATTTTATTTAACTCTAATATTCCCTTAGATAAAGCTTTAGTGATATTAGTAAAACCTACTGCCTCACTATCTAATATTTGGTCAACAAGTAACGGTATTTCGCTTTTTTGTTTCATATTCTTAAGAATATAAGCTTCTGAATTAAATAAAATGATAGAAGTAAAATCCTTTTTCATAGCATACGATAACACACTAGTTGTGAGAGCTGCGTTTAATAATAATTTGCCAAACATAGATCCTGAAGTGTCAAGAATTAATACCACATTTCTTTTTTTCTCTCTTCGCTCATATCCTACAATATCTGAAAAATTAAGATATTTTCCTCCATTTTGAATATAGTTAAATAGAGTTTCATTAAGATCAAACTCAGGGATGCCTGGATAATATCGAATGCGATGTCGTGATTTCCCTTTCGATCCTCTACCTGATATATTTAAGGAATGGCGAAGAATAATTGATCGAGTTAATCGCTGAAGCATGATTTTAAATGATTTTGGAGCATGACTTCGTATCATAAAAAATAACTCTGGAATGAAGGAATCTTCCTGCAATTTGTTCTTTTGGGCAAAAAAATGAGAATATTCAGGTTTTTGTAATTCAGCAGTTACTGCATAAACGTTTGATTGTGCTAAGCCCATTAAAGCGTCAATATTTCCCTTTTTGACTGATAGCCCTGTCATTCCTTTAACATCTTTAAAACCTAAATCATTTGCCAATTGCTTATATCGCTTTTTAGAACTGGTATTACGAATTATTTCATATTTTAAGAGATCTTTACTTTTTATATTGGATAATCTAATTCGATTGATCTCTTCCATGGCTTCCTCGGAGTTTGGATTGCCATCCTCAGCCTTTATTGAAAATTTGCTAATACTTCATCTACGATTTCAGTGATAATATCTCTGGGATTTCGATTAGTTCCATCCATTAATTCAATTTTTGAATGTAATGCCATTACCGCACCTTCTTTCCACATTTTTATTCCTGGCATTTTTCCATATGCTTCAATTAATTGAGCAAGATCGATTGCACCTCTAACTGATGATCCTCTTCTAATATCTGGATGTTCTCTTGTTAAATCACAAATACGGACTGATACAGTGGAAAATAGATTAGAATGATTTGTTTGCTCCTTCAAATTTAATTTTACTATTTCTATTTCTTCTTCTTCTGATTGATAATCCACTTTTATCCAAATAAATCTATCTTTCAATGCTTCTCCTAAAGCAGATACTCCTACATGAGCGGAAGGATTTTGCGTTGCAATAGTTATAAAACCTTTTGAATCAGCATTGATTGTTTTTAATTTTGGTACAATTAATATTTTTTCATCCAAAGCTGAAAGTAACACATTTTGTGTACTTTCAGGGATTCTGTTAAGTTCATTGATAAATAGACAGCCTCCCTCTTGCATTGCTAAACTTAAGGGGCCATATATAAATGCATCTTCAATATAACCTTTTGAGACAACAGTAGGTGGATCAAAATATCCAACAAGAACATGGCTTAAAACATCTTCACTTCCATCAATACGATAAAAATTAGAATTTAAATTTTCAGCAAGGGCTCGAGCTAGATAGGTTTTTCCTGTTCCAACTGCACCCTCTAATATCACATGCTTTTTTGCTTGCAATGCAATTAATAATAAAGTAAGTTCCTCACTTCTTCCAATTATATTATATTTCTCTTTAATGGCTTTTACTGCTACTGAAAAATTTAAAGTTTCTACTGTCATTTTTCTTAACTAGTATATACAACTTGACATTTAACAAAAATTTTGTTCTTCATAAGAAAACCCAAAAAATGTTTACAAAAAATACCATTTATAGGTCTTTTTTGAATATAATGTTAATATCTTTATATAATATATCATTGAATGTGATAAATATAGGAAGTATAAGTATAGTATAAGTAAATGATCAGATATGATTTTAACAATCTCCAAAAAATGGCCTGAAATTCAATTGGCTATTCAAAGATGGAACTTGCAGAAAGTAATTGTTGTATCATGCGGCTCATGTTCTGCCCAATGTGGAACTGGTGGAACTGAAGGTTTAAAAAAAATCGTTTCCGCCTTAGAAATAGATAATATTCAAGTTATAGCATCAATTGTAATTCGGGAACCCTGTGATTTACGTTTAGTCAAACATGATTTTAGATACATTAAGAAAGAGACAGAAGAGACTGATGGTTATATTGTAGCTTCATGTGGTATGGGTGCTCAATCAGTAAGTGAATTTACGGAAAAACCCGTAATAATTACTACAGACACGATTATGATGAGTCAAACTGAAAGGATTGGAATTTATCATGAAAGATGTCGTGCTTGTGGAGAATGCCACTTAAATGAAACAGGTGGAATCTGTCCTATTACCACATGTGCTAAAGGATTATTACAGGGTCCATGTGGAGGTGTAATTAACGGCAAATGTGAGGTTGGAGGATATACAAATCCATGTGGTTGGATTGCGATCTATAATAGATTAAAAAAACTGGGGCGGTTAGATTTGTTCCTTAAAGTCCGAGAACCTCGAGATTGGTCCTTGGTTTCTGGAAGAGATACTGTAAATACTCAAAAGGAGATGAAAACTTATTACACTCAATGTGAAGAACATTAAATCCTTTTCAAATTTAATGAAATTGAGCTT
>CAYPTZ010000232.1:0-6058 GCA_964413395.1 uncultured archaeon
ACAGGAATCTCTAGAAAAAATAAATAAAGAATTCACAATTGTACAGCAAAATGTACTATCTATACCTAAGAATGAAGAAATAGTCCAAAATCATCAGAAGACTATCGAGCATATACGAAATAATAAGATAAAACCTCTGATTGAGCAAATTAACAAAGTTAAAGATATCCCTCAAAAAATAAGTCATGCTAAAATTATCCTTGATAAAACAGAAAAAAATCATACTAATTACCAATCAAATTATAAACTATCCTTAAAATTATCAGAATTGAAGAAAGATTTTGAAATTTCTTCAAAAACCATAGATAAAATCGATAAGGAAATTGAAGAAAAAAGGAAAATTTTAATTCTTACTGAGAAATCATTTGATATTAAGAAATATGACCAAAAAGAAAAGGATTTTGAAGAATTTAAAGAAAAAATCCATCGTTTCAAAGAAAAACTTAAGCAAAATAAAGTGACTTTACAAAAACTTAATACAAGAATATTAAAATATAAAAAACTTGAAGAGTCTCTTGGAAAATTTCAAAATAAAATAAAAATGTTAGAACAAATAACTTCGTTTAGTAATACTTTACGATCATGGTTTAAAGAATCCACACCTAAAATAACAGCTGCATTAATGAGTAATATTAATCAATATGCTTCAATTATATATCGTAAAATTAAGGGGGATCAAGCAATTTCATTGGAATGGCAAAAAGACTTTGATGTTCTAGTGCTCTCTTCACGAGAGGTTCGCTCATTTATACAATTATCTGGAGGGGAACAAATGGCCGCAGCTTTGGCTATTCGATTATCCCTTCTGAAAACTTTAACCGATCTAGATTTTGCATTCTTTGATGAACCTACCACAAATTTAGATTCAGAAAAACGTGAGAATTTAGCAAAGTGTATCCATCGAATAAAGGGTTTTCGTCAGTTATTTGTTATTTCTCATGATGATACCTTTGAAGAGAGTGCTGACCATGTAATAAAATTCACAAAAAATGACCAAGCTGAAACTCAAGTTGAATTTTTTTCATAATAAAAAAAAAAAATCTAAAAAAAATTAACGATGTCCTATTTTTTTGAGAATTTCATTTCGTTTTTCTCTTTGCTTTTTGAATTTAATTAAATATGCTCCAGATATTATTGATATTGCTCCGATCGAAGAATAAAGAAAAATATTTATCTTATCGGGTGGAAATTCATAACGGTATTCTCCCCGATCTACAGTAAAACTATATATAAAATCTGAAGTTATTTCAAATTCATTGGTATAGGGAAGATAATCAGAAGAATTTCCTATATGAAATTGATATAATCCCTTTTCTATAAATAAAGAACCAAATTCATCAGACCAATAACTCAATTCTTTAGGACCAATAGTAAAATTAATACTTTTTTTCTCCATAGATTCTAATGAAATACGTTGAAAAGCAGCTAATTGTTTCGTTGGCCAAGGGACAGTTGGATTTTTTGCGGAAATATATAATTGAACAACTTCATCTCCTTGTATAACGCCAGTATTTTGGATATCTAAACTAATCGTAATGTTTTGATCTCCAAGAGATTGATTTAGATAAGTTATATTTGAAATTGTAAAATTTGTATAACTCAATCCATATCCAAATGAATATTCTGGTTTTTCACTTATTTGATCAAATTTTCGATATCCAAAACCATCAATGAAATCATTAGTAAAATTGTAATCAAGCCAATTTGGAAGTTGAGAATCATCTTTTGGAAATGAAACTGGAAGTTTTCCTCCTGGATTAATATTACCATAAAAAGCATCAGCTAAGGCATTTCCTCCTTCCTGTCCGGGATAGAAAGAATAGATTAATCTTTTGATACTATCTAAACAATTTTGAATTGCACATATACCAGCACTTTGTAATACGACCACTATATTATCGTTAATTTGACCTAATTCTTTAATTAGTTTCTGTTGGATTTCTGGTAACTGTACTGAACCTCCTTTTCGGTCTCCACCAATATTATATCCTTCACCTTCTTGAGTATAATCTAATCCACCAACAAATATTACCATATCTGAAATTAATGCTGCATTTTTGGCATTATCAAATTCTGCCTCATTCTCAGAATTAATATCACAACCTTTTACATAATTGAATGTAATGCTAGATGATTTGCCCTCTAATCCTTGTTTTGGTGTAGCTGTGTATATTGGATCAACTTGACTGCTACCAAAACCATCAAGTTGGGTAATATTCGCACTAGGGCCAATTAATGCAATAGATATACTTGAAGTATTATCCAAAGGTAATATATTATCCTCATTTTTTAAAAGAATAATGCTTTTTCTGGGAAATATGAAAGTGTCTTTTTAACAAATCAAGGGACTCCTGATGAAAGACTACATGCATTTTTGACTGCTGTAAGGGAAGTTTATGCGAGTACTGTGAATGAAGATGCTTTGACTTATCGTAAGACTCGGGGATTGTTAGATAAAGATGAACAAATGGCCTTATTAGTTCAACGAGTTTCAGGTACTATGCATGATCAATATCATTTTCCAGATGTTTCTGGGGTTGGTTTTTCTTACAATTCTTATGTGTGGAATGAAAAAATTGATCCTAAAGCTGGTATGTTACGTATTGTTTTAGGCCTTGGAACACGTGCAGTAGATCGAATAGGGGATGATTATACGCGAATAGTTGCATTAAATGAACCCTCTCTACATGTTGAAACATCTTTAGAAAATATCCGTAGGTTTTCCCAACAAAAATTGGATGTACTTGATCTTGATGATAAAACACTTGCCCATGTCTATTTTAAAACACTTGCCGAAAAAGAAGATTTAATTCCATTAGATTTAGTAGCCAGTCGTGATTTTAAACTTGAACAAGAAATGAAAGACCGAGGGAGAAATTCTATCTTTTCATGGGTCGTGACATTCGAAAAATTATTAAAATCGACTAATTTAGCAAAAGATTTACGCGAAATTTTAGCAATAGTTTCCGATGCCTTTACTACTCCTGTCGATATTGAATTTTGTATAAATATCAAAAATGAAAAAAATTATAAAATCAATTTATTGCAATGTCGTCCTTTCCAAGTAAAAATTGATAATACTCAAACCAAATCTCCAGATCAAATTGATTTAAAAAATATCCTGTTATCTTCAAAAGGACCGATAATTGGAACGAGTGTATTGACACAAGTACAGCGAATTGTATACGTTATACCCTCAATATATGGAAAATTACCAATTCGGGACAGATATACAATTGCTCGTTTAGTGGGTAAGATTACTAATATGGAGGATTTAAATATTGAAAAAATAATGATAATCGGCCCTGGAAGATGGGGGACTTCTTCACCTTCTTTAGGTGTTCCCACCACATTTTCAGAAATCAATAAAGCATCAGTAATCTGTGAAATTGCAGAAATGCATGAAGGGCTAATTCCTGATATTTCTCTTGGAAGTCATTTTTTCAATGATTTGGTTGAATTAGATATGCCGTATTTTGCGATATATCCCACTCGAGATAATTATTTCGTAAATCATGATTTATTTGCGAAATCAATAAATAATTTAAGTGAGCTATTTCCTGATGATGCAAAATGGGAACATGTGATAAAAATTATCGATTGTCCTCCTAAAAATTGTAAAGAAAATGGTATTTGGCTCTATATGAATTCTCTTTCTCAAGAGGGAATGTGCTATTTTGATTACTCCTAAGAATTTTTAAAAAAAATTTCTATATTCATTTTTTTGATTTTTTTTTTTACTCAGTATTTTAGCTAGAGTAATTGAATAATGTGATTTTAATTTTAGGTTTTTTAGCTAATCCATATCGAATTTCTAACAAAGAAATATTTAGATACTTTCGTGAATTAATTTTATTGATACAAAAAAAGGAATTCAATTTTTATTGAAATCTGATATCAGATTATATCGAATATTTTATTGAAAATCATATTTATTATTCCATATTCCTTTGTCTATTATAAAATGATAGAAAAAAAAACAAAACACTCTTCACATTATTATTTTAATATCATTCATATTCCAATTATCATAAATTAATAATATTTACACAAAATTTATCCTTAAATAATTTATCTGGGAAAAACAATGGCACAACCCCCCAATCCTGATGATTTAAATACCGTTCCTCCACCTAGTGAAATTCCATCTAATGATTCTTTAATCATTGAAAAAGAAATTAAAGAAGAATTAAGCAAATCTTACATTGATTATGCGATGTCTGTTATTATCGGACGAGCCATTCCCGATGTTCGAGATGGCTTAAAACCCGTGCAACGTAAGATTCTATACACCTGTGAACAAAACAATTTTTATTATAATAAGCCTACTCGTAAATGTGCAAGAATAGTGGGTGATTGTCTTGGAAAATATCATCCTCATGGTGATAGTTCAGTATATCAAGCTTTGGTTCGACTAGCGCAACCATTTTCTGTTCGATATATGCTAATAGATGGGCAAGGTAATTTTGGTTCAGTTGATGGGGATGCTGCTGCTGCAATGCGTTATACTGAAGCACGGCTTTCACGTATCTCCAATGAAATGTTGGCAGATTTAGATAAAGAAACCGTAGATTATCAAGATAACTTTGATGGTTCATTGAGAGAACCTTCCTATCTCCCTGCGAAACTTCCGATGATTTTATTAAATGGTGCATCAGGAATTGCAGTTGGGATGGCCACTACAATAGCTCCACATAATTTATGCGAAGTTGCTGATGCAATTTGTGCTGCAATCGACATGGGTCCAGATAATTTTTCAAATTCGGATATTTTAAAATATATCAAAGGACCTGATTTTCCTACTGGAGGTATTATTATGGGATCACAGGGACATCAATCTGCTGTTACTACTGGAAGAGGTGCGATAATTGTTCGTGGAAGAGCTGAGATCGAAATAAATGGAGCTGGAAAAAATAAAGATGCAATTATTATTACTGAAATTCCATATATGGTTAATAAGGCTCGGCTAATTGAATCTATAGCAGGATTAGTAAATAAAGGTACCATTCCTGAAATTTCTGATATTCGGGATGAATCTGATAGAAATGGAATGCGAGTAGTTATTGAATTAAAGAAAAATTCCGATGCCAATGCCTGTCTGAATCGCTTATATTTCCGAACTCAACTCCAAAATTCGTTTAATATTATCAATTTAATGCTGGTTAATAATGGGCTTCAACCTAAAGTATTAACCTATGCTGAAATCATCAAAGAATTTATTGCCCATCGAGAAGATGTAATAAACCGACGTACAATTTTTGAACTAAAGAAGGCGAAATATCGTCTTCACATTATTGAAGGTTTATTAATTGCCATCGACAATATCGATGCTATTGTTCAATTGATTAAAAAAAGTGAAAATCCCTCTGTTGCTGGAGAACTATTAATCAAGCAATTTGAGCTCTCTGAAATTCAAGCGGCTGAAATATTAAAAATGCCATTAAGTCGTCTTACCAACCTTCAAACTCGAAAATTAATTATTGAAAAAACAGATTTACTAGAAAAAATTGAAGGGTATGAGGAAATCCTAAATAGTTTTGAAAAACGATTACAAATCATCAAAAGAGAAACTCTTCAGATGAAGGAAACCTATGGGGATGAACGTCGTTCTGAAATTCAAGAAGTTGATGAATCATTTAATGGATCTCTTATTGATTATAAAGAGACTATTCCCGAAGAAGATTGTGTTATCATTATTACGCAAAACCAAGCCATTAAACGTATGACTTTAGAAACCTACCAAACTCAAGGACGGGGAGGAAAAGGAAAACGGGGTATGAAAATGCGTGAAGAGGATATTGTTGAAGATTTATTTATTGCATCTAGTCATGATACTATTCTATTATTTACTCAACAAGGTAGAGTTTATTCAATTCCTTCTTTTAAAATTCCTCTCACTAGCCGAAATGCTCGTGGGAAAGCTTTAATTAATTTTGTGAATCTTAAACCTAATGAAGTTATTATTGATATTACGAACATCGATGATTTTGAAAAGGACATGAGTTTAGTCTTTGTTTCTGCCCACGGAATCGCTAAAAAAGTTAAATTAAATTCTTTT
>CAYPTZ010000233.1:0-6055 GCA_964413395.1 uncultured archaeon
TTCATCACCTTTTGTTGTTTTATTAACTTATTATCTAACTCATCATTCAATTCAAAATTGTGATCACACAATTGTAGTGAATATTGGTCAAGTAAAGATTTTTTTCTGCACTAGATGTACCGCTATGTTATTGGGTGCCTTTCTTTCATATAGTTTTTTTCATATTATTGTTAAAATTCTTGATATTGAAATTTCTAATTCATGGCTTTTTTGGTTAACAATTATTTTACCTATATTCCCCATAATGGATTGGGGATTGCAGGCTTTTCTTATACGCAAAGCAACTACTTTAAGTAGATTAATTACAGGTTTTATTATCGGAATTGCAATGAATACTTTTGCTATGGTAGAAGCACAAAAGGGGATTTTGGGTATTATTGTCTTACTATATTTTGGTTTATTCTTTCTGCTAAATATATTCAAGAAATATTAAAATCAGTATTAATTTGTCAAAATTTGATAGAAATGTTCAAATTATTCATTCTTTTTTTTGTCATCAAGTTTTTCTTTTATTTTATTGATTCGATCTGAATATTTATGTGATGTTTTCTTCTTTTCTTTTATTTTTTTTCCAAATCCGATTTCATCTGAATCGTAAATACTTAGAGCTTCACCACGTTTTGATAGCATTGTAAAATATCGTATAGTCGCATTTTCTAAAAATTTTTCTAAGATTTCTTTGGTATCCTCTTTTAATGCCGATATTCCAATCACATCATTCATACATAATATTTCTTTAATCGTTTCGACACTTAAGCGATCCGGAATATCTTGCATATTTGCTATAACGAATAGAATTAATTTTCGTTTAATTCTAGGCCACATTTCAAAGCTTTGCTTTATTGCTTGAACGTCTTCCCTTGTTGAATCAGTCACTATCATCAGAATATTTGTTGGTTCTAATAATTTACGAAGATATTTTGCACGAAGATCTTTCCATCGCATTTCCAATTTAGGATCTGATAAAAATACCATCGTATGTTCCCATCTTTTTTCCATTACCCAGCATTTTGCATAATATGTCCGCATATCATAGGATAAATTTCCTCCTTCTTTGAGGAATTTATCTCCTGCAAATAATTCAAAAATAGTAGTCTTTCCAACACCAACTTTACCAAATAAATCAATTGTTACATATTTTGGGGTTGAATAATACTTAGACATCAAAAGGATGAATGTCAATTCATTGTATAAAGTTTCCGATTTGGAAAAGAAAAAAAAAAAGATCGAAAATCAATGAATTTTCAATATCAAAAAATAACACCTAAAAATGGAAAAATTTAACAATATTCCTTAAGAGAAATAATTAGTTGATAGAATTTGAATATGAGTTTAAATAGATTAAATCTCATTCGTATTGATTATGCCTTTATGGATATAATTCTATGTTTAATATCAATATATTAAACAGGCAATTTTTGAATTTTATTTTTCTATAAATAAACTTAAGTTGCTATAGATTTTCCAAAGATTTAGGCAATTCCTCATTCTGATCTTTTGATATATTCAAGTGATATAATATTCTCCATCCTTCGAAATTTTTATTGAAATTACAGTAGAAGTAACTGAAATAATTACTGTAACTAATGAAAAAATAATTTTAACTTACACTTTTAAATCGAATTTAATTTGAATCAATACTTATATTATTGCTATATTCAGTTAAACTTATTTTAAAAATTCCTGGATAGTTAGTGTTAGGAAGGTAAAAATAGGCTATCATACTAATAAAATATCGGAAGAATAATTCTTCTACAAATTGGGATTCAATTGATGGATCATTAAGTGGATCATGAATAATTTGATGTCCAATTTTGGTATGTTCTTCCAGTTGGCTATAAGTTTTAGCTAATGAAGAATGAATGAGTGTTTTTCCTTTTTGAATAAATTCTAAAATGAATATTTAAGAATTTGTTTTATTTTTGTTATAACCTAATTTGTCCATAATATTCTCCATATCCATTTTAATTCGAAATAAGATGATCGAGAGTTCAAATCTCTCCATTGAATCCAATTTTAAATTTTATTTTAATTGAATTTAGTTGATTTTCTCTTTGATTTTTGTGATGAATTTTAGATTTTTTCCTGCTACATTTTTATATTCCAAAGTTCCTATTGATTGTGATTTTTTATGAAAAAATTTAAACAAATACCAAAATATGTAAGTGTGTTGGTTCTGATTTTTATGGTAGCGATCCCTACTTTAGTTATTGCGCTCACTCCATCCGAACCAAAAGCTGCGGCTGGCCATGATCAGACCTATATGTTCATTGATGGAATTGAAGGTAGTTGTACTCAAGAAGGAAAAGAAGGTTC
The DNA here is from genome assembly GCA_964413395.1 of uncultured archaeon. Classification (GTDB taxonomy): domain Archaea; phylum Asgardarchaeota; class Lokiarchaeia; order Sigyniarchaeales; family Promethearchaeaceae; genus Lokiarchaeum. The sequence goes on from CAYPTZ010000233.1 coordinate 2,317, forward strand.
CGTGGTTGTTTTAGGATTTCACCATCAGGTAAAAGTGCCTATCGATCCTGCAACTGGAGGTATATCTGGAACTCGAAGACATTCTCCTATAAGAATAGTTAAGGAAGTAGATAAATCATCTCCGCTCCTATTTCACGCATTATGTACTTCATCATTAATTAGTGAAATAGAAATTCAATTCTGGAGTGTTGATAATACTGGAACACAAGTAGAATATTATAGTATTACTGTAGAAGACTGTCGTATAGTCGAAATAGAAACCCATGATTCTGATGCAGGTGGAGCAACAGAAACTATATCAATTGTATACAAGACAATAGAGTGGGTGTTTACTGATGGAAATTTAGCCTACCAAGACAGTTGGTCAAATCCAGTAGTCTAAAAATTATCACCTATGAAGAAGTGAATAATAAATGCACTTAAAACCTGAAAAAAAAATCAAAGACTTTGGAAGAATCTGCTTAATTGTTTGTATTTTCATAAGCAGTGTTCCAATTTCCTTTGGATCGGCTCAATCATATGAAAATGTAAATTTAGATTATGTCCAAATGTATCAATTTACAGCTCTTATAGTGTTTGATAGTGCTATAGATAATGAAGATCCATTCACACTGATAACCATCTTTATGAATGGCGACCTGCCCTTAGGTACCATGATCTATCAACAAGACAGCACAAGTCTTCTGAAATATTCAGTTGGAAATCCATATACAGATGGATTATTATGGAAAATTGGAGTTGTAGACGAGGAATATAAGAAATTAGATGATTATACAATAGAACTTAACTTTCTTGAACTGAGTCCTGATATAAATCCAGATACATTTGTTGTGAAGGCTATAGCACTTAGCACCTCAGAATCAATTGAAGATATCGAAGGAGATTTCACTTCAATATTGAATGTTTATGATGATGACTTTACCTATGGAGAAAAATTATTTCCATCTCCAAATAGTGGAGATGGTGAAGAAGAAGAACCTGAAGATGATTCAAAAATTCCAGGATTTTCAATTGAATTTTTTGGACTTTCAATAATAATGGGAATATCAATTTTTATTATTAGTAAAAAGAAAAAGTTCATGAATAAAAAGTAACAACTAAATTGAGAATAATTTGGTCTTTTTTTTCTCTATTCTATATAAAGCATCTTTTAAACCATTATGATATTCATCAAATGCTCCTTGAGTAGTAGGAAGGGTCGCTACTTCATCTAGTGTTTCTCCTGTGATATATGCACAACCAAAACTATCTACCGCTATCCCGTATGGTTCTTCCCAATTATTCTCTCCAAGGAGAGTGGATTATTCTAATTCAGTACCATCTGCACTAATTTTACAGGCAAAGATATCATAAAATTTAGTAAAACTTTCATCATTTTGGCGTTGAATAAAACTTAGGCATCAAAAGGAGGCGTGATAATTCACAGTATAAAGTTTGTGATTTGGATAAGAACATTTAGTTTTTATTATAATTTTTATGAGTTTTAAATTTCAAAAGTTGAGACCTAAAAAAGGAAAAATTTAACAATATTCCTTAAGAGGAATAATTAGTTGATAAATGTGAGTACCACTTCAAATAGATTAAATCTCATTCGTATTGATTATGCCTTTACGGTTATAATTCCATGTTTAATATCAATATATATTCATAATTTAATGCTAATAAATCACTTAGATATCTTATTTGGATTTATATTTTTGAATGTAACTGCATCGGTGATAAACGATGCCATAGATAGAAAGAATCCAAAAGAAAAAGACACTATATTACGAACAGAAAATTATGGATGGAAAGAATTGTTCGCATTAGGAATTGTCAATGCCTGTTTGGGGATATTTTTATTCATCAGAACTATTCATGAAAATTTCATAAACGGGATCATATTCTTTTTAATTTTTCTTTTAATATTCGTATATTGTATAAATAAACGACATATAATAATTAATTTAGCCCTATTGTCAATATCGCACATAATTTTACCTTATATGATGATTTTAGTTGATTCTGGGATTGAATTAAAATCAATTGAATTGGGTGAAGTATGTTTAGTACTGACACTTTTTATATTTGGATTGTGTGGTGAATGTGTCCATGAAATTATTGATGAAGATGCAATTTCAAAATATTCCTTAAAAACTCAGCAAAAAATAGTAGTTGGTTTAGCATTTTTGACAATATTCTTACAAATAATCTCCAGTATTTTACTTGTGGATTATTTGATAATTGTTATTATTATTATCCCCTTAGGTGTCATCTATACGTTTAGAAAGCCAACCAAATCTACAAAAGGGGTCAAGGATATTGGAATTATTATGGGTAATTTTGTAATGATTCTACTATTGGTAATAATAATTCAGCAAAATTATAAATAATTAAATATCATTTCTTTCTTTTTTTAAAAATTGTGCAGATATTCATTATCTTATCTTTAGGTTGGAAAATTGCATCCATTTTCATACATGCGCTACCTATTTGAACCATTTTATCCCAAATTTTTTTAAAGGCAGGATTAGATTGATATTTTTCTCTTAAAATAGATAAATTCTTTTCTAATTTTTCTGGATTTGATTTTTGAGAAAATTGAGCAAAACGCATAATCTGACCATAAATTCCAAATGAACATAATTCATGAAATCCAAAAGGTTTAAAGAGTTTTATAATTTCACTTAATTCATAACGCCGATAATGCCCAATCATTATATCTTGTTGAGAATAATACTTCATTTTATGAGGAACTGAAATAATTAAAATTCCATCTTGTTGAATTACTCGATTGATTTCTTTCGCTGCTAATTTATCATCTTTTATATGTTCAATGACATCTAAAGCAGTGACTAAATCAAATGCGGCAGTTTTATATGGCATATTGGTTATTGATCCTACAGATGGATGAAAACAAGAATATTTTGAATAATAGGTTAGAGGTTCATGAGCTAGATCAAGAAAATTTCGATGGTTAATATTATTAATAAAAGGTAATATTGAATTTCCACTACATCCAACATCTAAAGCTTTATGAAATACTCGTTTGCCGATTCTTTCTATCATAATATCATATTTCGCTTTAGTACCAGGGGATAAGTTATAATCCAATAATTGTCGTTTAGAAAAATTGACATGGTTATCATAAAATTTCTTTTTCTTTGCAAGGTGTTTGGACATTAGATCACATTATTCAAATTATAAAATATTGATAGTTATTGAAATCTAAACTCATAAAAAAAACCATCATATACAAAATAGTCTTTTTTGAAAGTTGATGTTAAAATCAAATCTCCATAACATTTTAAAATTGAAACATCTAAATGTATATTGATTAGCTATGTCAAAAGGTAAGATTTTTGGATACAGTGCCTTAATTTATGTACTGTTAAATATATTATTTATATTCCTCTATGGGCTTGTTGGGTTGAGTATTGGATTCGGAGATATGTTTTCATATATTGGTGGAAATATAAACGGATTTCTCATTACAATTTTAAGTCCAGGTGGTCGTGATGCAGATATTTTCGGTGGAATGTATTCCCATATGCAAATTATGGATTCCATTGATTTTGTACTAGGATTCATCGGCTTTTTATGGGCTTTAATTCCAGGATTAATAGCTGCTTTAGTTGCTGGGCTGAAATTATCAGAAGAAAGTGCAAAAGATTCTTTCCTCTCTGTCTTTTTAATGATTTTTTCTCTGACAACAATAACTTTAATTATTATTGCTGCATGGGCTCCTGTCATTTTTGAT
>CAYPTZ010000234.1:0-6012 GCA_964413395.1 uncultured archaeon
AAAAAAATGCAAAATTGAAGTTTTTTATATGAATAATAATGCTTTTTTATGTAAAGGAAAGAAAATATAAAAATAGAGAAAAAAGAGAATTTATTCTTCTCTTCTCCATTCAATACCACATTGTCCACAAATATATTTCTTTCCAAATATAAGTGGATAATCCATAATAATTCTAGTTCTATCTTCTACTTCTCGAGTCATATTTCGATTAGAGTTCTTGCATTTAGGACATTGTAGACGCCCATCCCCTCTTTGAATTAAAATTTCACGATCTCTCATCTTATCTGCTTCAGCATTTGCTTGTCGTATGTCATTATCTCGTTCAATTTTAATTATTTTATCAGGGATCCTTTTATTAGCTTCAATCTTAACCTTTTCTTCAACTTCGACCTCAGCTTTTTCTTCAGCATTCTTTTCTGCTTCTGCCTTCGCTTTTTGAGTTGATTCTTCTTTTGCTGTTATTTGATCTGCTTCTTCTTTTGCTTTCTTTATTTCTATTTCTCTTTTCTTTTCAATTTCTTGAATATGAATATTGCATTCAGAAATCATTTTATTTGCAAATTCAATTCCTTCATTCCATTCATTCCTTTTGCAAATTTCCATTGATTGTTCAAAAAGCGAGACTGCTTTTTCCCATTTTTTTTGTTCAAAATGATCTTTTGCTTGATTAACTAGATCTTGATTTAAATTTCCATCATCGAGGTTATTTTCGGCCATTTTTTTCAACTTTCCATCTAAAGTTAATCATTTATGAATTTTAAATCTCTAAAGAGTTTCAATTTTCAATAAAAAAATTTGATCAACTAAATATTTCTATAATAACTTCTTGAAGTTCAATTATTATAAATTTTTAATTTTTAGTACTTAAAAATCAAAAAAAAAATATAAAAAAAACAAATTGAGAAAAAGACAATATCTCTAATGTTAGCTTTCGAATGGAGAATTTCATTGTTATTATTTTCAAAAAACTTTATAACATTTTTCGTTTTTCTTTGGCTTCTTTTTTTAACATTTTTAATTCTTTTTCATAATTCTTTCGATTTTTACTCGCATTTTTCTTTTGTTGTTTAGTCAAATTTTTTGAAGTTGCAATTTTATTAAGCTCGAAAGTTAGTTCTGATATTCGATTGATGCACTGTTTATATTCACGCCAGTTTTCATTAGCGGAATTCTTTTTCTTGGGAGTTGATTTAACGGATTTATCAACTTCTAATGGAATATTTTGTGGTTCAATCTGATCTTGGAGAATTGCATTATCTGTATCTTCAATATAAATTTTCCCTTCTTCTCGATTTATCACATTATGAAATTGCATATCATTATCAATTTTTTTATTTTCATATATCAATTGTCTTTCTTGCTCAAGTTGCTCTTCAACTTGTTTTTGCCACATTTCTCGAAATATTTTTTGTTTATCATTATCTAAGATTTCTTCATCCTGTTGTTCCCATTTTTCTTCAATAATTTCATTTTGTAATATTTGTATACCTTGCGAACTGGAAGGTTGATCAGTTGCAAGATTTTCTTGTGAATTAACAATTGGTTTACTGATTGGAATGATTTTGGATTTATTTTTAAAATCTTTTTCTTCTACTTGCTTAATCCATGTTGAAAGAATAATATTTAATTTTTCTTTATCTTGTTGTTCAAGCCTAGAACCTGAAGGTAGATCTTGAAGAAATTTGGCAATTTTTGCCATTTCTGGGACAAAATCAACATGAAAACCAGTTTTTTTTATATTATTACATGCAAAGGCAAAGGCATTTCCAATGGCACTGGTCTCATAATATTGATCGTTGAGATAATTCAAGTATCCTAAAATATCCTTGAAATTTTTTTCAGTTTTTTCTGGGATTATTTCTCCTGTATCTTGTGAATGTGTTTGTAGATCAATATCATCAAAATTTTTTAAATTGTGATTTTGTTGTTCTGTTTGAATGTTGTCATCATTTGGCTGAATATTAATTTCTTCAGTTATAATTCCCCATGATTCCGCAGTTCTACGAGGAAAATCTTGCGACCATGGAATAAATCCTTGATTTTTTGGAATTGTTAACAATACCCCTTTTCCTACATCCATTTGAGAAATAAGTGCCATTTTTTTTGGATCAACTTGTTTTGAATAAAAAATATTGCGTAAAATGAAGTCCCCGTTATCAATTAAAGAGAAAGGATACATTGGGTTGAATTCAATAGCTGAAAAATTATTTTCAAGGGATTCAATATTTTTTTCAATTAAAGATAGTTCGGATGAATTGAAATCAGATTCTAAAATTCGCTTAATACCTATAGAGATCATATTTATTACAGCAGTATCTTCTACATATTGATCTTGAATAGTTTCACTCATTGAAAATGAGATTAATATTTCATTAAAGTGTTCTTTGTCAGCACATAGAATACAATGATTAGTTTTAGAAAATTTGCATTCATTTTTATTTTGAATGAATTTGATAAAATCGATTAAAACTTCTTTTAAAGGAATTAGAATTTTACTAATTAAGTTTTCTCTGATTATTTTTAGTTGTGAATCAGTTTTTGTATCTAAATTGAACGGAATCTTGCAGACTAATTCTTTTAAGATAACATCTTCTTCATCTTCAAGAGAAATATCTTTAGAATTCACCATATATTGATAAACAAAATCGGACATCATTATTCCTGTAATATATCTTCTATCAATGACGTATTCTCCATCTTCTAATTGGAATTTTAAGTAATAATATCCCGTTCCAAATAAATAATGACGAGATTGGAGTTTATTTTTTATCGAGCCTTCAATTCCTGAAACAAATATTACAACATCGGAAATAATTTTTATTATTTTTTGATCTTTATACATTCCTAGTTCAGGATATCCAAGTAATTTCCCCCAACTGGGAATAATTATCAGTTTATTATCAGGAAATAATCGTTTGTCCATTTTAAACACATTTATTTATTTAGTTTTTATGCTATTGGCAATTTATTAACCCAAAGAAAAGTTCTGAATTATCTCTTCATTAAGTGTTTGATTAAAGCAATGATAATTATGATGAGGTTGAAGTTTATAAATTTTTATTTTTTATCATGCAATCTCTGTTAGAAATTAATACATAAAAAATCCTGAATATTTGTTTTATAACTTTAATAATATTAGATAAAAAAGAACATTCTGATACGAAATTAAAAAGAATTTAAATTTTATACGAATTTAATATATATTCAAGTTAAATTAATGTTAGAAAATATAAACATTTTTAGATATTAAATCAACATTGGATAGTTATTCAAGTTCAATTTTTCTTCAATATTCAACCGATATGGATGTTCCTTTTCCATATGTGAAGCAAGAGATACAAATAATGGAATGATATTTGCTCTAAATTTATCGAATGATTCGGCACATTGGATTAAAGGGCCTTTCCATCCCTTATTTAAACTGATCCGTTCTTCACATTTTTTAAAAAAATTTTTAGCTTCATTTTTTATTTCAAAAATAAGTTTTCCTCCCTTGAAAAGTTCATTTTTTTCAATTTGATTTTTATTAAATTCTCCTTCAATAATGGATATCAACTCAGAAACATTATTGTATAAACGAGTCCAGTATTCAAATTCCATTTTACTGAACAGATCTCGAGGGATTGTAATCATTTCTATAAGAAAATCCATTTTAGCTATTTCTTTCTTTTTCATTTGATTTACTATTTTAATCACCATAACTTCTTTGATTTTTTAATATTTGGTAATAAATTTCTACGAACTTAACATATTTAAATGATATTATTCTCACTTAAAAGACAATATGATAACTTTTAGTTCATAAAAATTTTCAAATAAAGTAAAAAAAAGAAAATACAAAAAAAATCAGAATTCTTATAAATTTTAACTTAATTTTTTGAATGCTTCAACAATATCTTCAACATTATCCAAAGCAGATAATACTTCCGGGATTACTTTATAGAGATCACCTACAATCCCATAATCGGCAATTTTAAATATTGGGGCATCAGGATTTTTATTAATAGCAACAATGCATTCTGCTTCATTCATACCTGCAACATGTTGAATAGCTCCTGAAATTCCACAAGCAATATATAATTTAGGCCTGACAGTTTTTCCAGTTTGACCAACTTGATGGGTCATAGCAATCCAACCATTATCCACACTTGCCCTAGATGAACCAACAACTCCACCTAATTTGTCAGCAAGTTTTTTAACTAAATCAAATCCTTTAGCATTTCCTAGCCCTCTACCACCAGAGACAACTATTGAAGCTTCTTCTAATGCAACTTGAGGCAATTTAGATTTCACTACTTCGATAACTTTCACACGGATTTCTTTTTCAGAAATTTCAGGAGTAATTTTTTCGATTTTCCCAACTATTGATGCATTTTTGTTATACTTAGATTTTTCCATTACACCAGGTCGAACTGTAGACATTTGAGGACGATGGTTTGGACAAATAATAGTTGCCATCAAATTTCCTCCAAAAGCAGGTCTAGTTTGCATAAGATTTGAAGTTTCCTTATCAACTTCTAACCGAGTACAATCTGCAGTCAATCCAGTTTTTAATTTAGCGGATAAACTTGGAGCTAATTCTCGACCAATAGTTGTAGCTCCAATTAAAACAACTTCTGGTTTACGTTCAGTAACTAAATTATAAATAACTTTTGAATATGCATCTGTAGTGTAAACTTCTAATAATTTATGATCTGCATAAATCACTTTATCTGCTCCGAATTTAACTAATTCTTCAGCCCATTTATCTAATTTAAAACCAAGAAGAAGGACTGTTATTTCAGTTTTAAGCGTTTTAGCAAGTTTTTTTCCCTCACCAATTAATTCTTTTGACACATTTAGAACTTCAGAATTTCTTTGCTCAGCAACTACCCAAACACCTTTATAATCAGAATGATCTACAATTTTTTCATTTTTTGCCATATGAATTCACCTTTTAGATTATTTGTCTCTCCTTCAATCTAAGAATTAAAGTTTTGGCCATTTCATTAAAACTTCCTTTGAGTATTTCCCCTTCAAATTTATGAGCAGGAGTAAAGGTTTTTTTCACTCGAGTAGGTGATCCCTTTAATCCAATTTGAGAACGATCAAGTTCAAATTCATCTGCAGTCCAGACTTCCATAGGACGTTCAGGATTTTCACCAAATGTTTCAAAAATTCGTTTCATATGAGGATAACGTGGAATATTTAATTCTTTAATGGCAGTTAAAACTACCGGAGTGGGACATTCAATTTTGAAATATCCATCTTCAAGAGCTCTTTTTACTTTAACTGTGTTATTTTCATATTTCAATTCTTCTACATAAGATATAATAGGAATTTTTAAATGTTCAGCAATTTGAGGACCTACTTGGGCAGTATCACCATCAATAGCTTGTCGACCACATAAAATAATATCATAACCATCTTGTTCTTGAATTTTTTTAATTGCAGAAGCAATAATTGTTGAAGTTGCCCAAGTGTCAGAACCTGCAAAAACGCGATCACTTAATAAAATACCTCTATCGGCACCCATTGAAATAGCTTCTTTGATTATTGCTGAGGCTTGACCAGGTCCCATACTTAATACAGTGATCTTAACATCTTCAATAGAATCTTTTAATTGTAGTGCTCCTTCTAATGCATTTTTATCATCAGGATTAAAAATACTTTTAATACCCTTTCGGATGAGAGTTCCTGTTTCTTTATCTATCTTTACTTTATTGGTATCAGGAACTTGCTTGATACATACGATAATTTTTAATGTCATTTTTTTGTGTCTCCTGAATTTTTATGTTTTTGGTAAAATAGTATGAGCGGCAATAACCATTTTTTGGACTTCTGATGTTCCTTCGTAAATTTCAGTTATTTTTGCATCGCGTAGCATTCGTTCTACAGGATAATCTTTTGTATAGCCATATCCACCATGTAATTGTATTGCCATATTGCATACCCACATAGCAGTTTCAGAGGAAAATAATTTCACCATAGCTGCTTCTTTAGTAATAGATTTTCCATTTTGCTTAAGATAAA
>CAYPTZ010000235.1:0-6010 GCA_964413395.1 uncultured archaeon
TTTTTTCCATAAATTTGATGAGGAAACAAATCAACATTATATAGACAATACCAAGAAATTATTATATGAAATAGTTAAACTAATGGGTGATAAAGCCGTCCCAGTTCATTATTTCAACACATCTATCCATAATCCTTATTCAATAATTTCATCCTTATCAACACCCATATTTGAACATGAAGGTATAGTAAAACCATTATCAAAATCATTGGAAAATTTCTTGAATCGATGGGAATTAGAAGGTATATCATTATACACGGAATCTTTAATAGAAATCGCAAAATATTCTGGGAAAATTAGCATTTCACAAAAATGCAGGAATGATATTTTAACTTATTTAAAAAGATATTCTGATGTACTCAATTATATTACTGAATTAGATAAAAATTGCGATGGTATGACAATTCATTTATCAAAGTTTTCACTTAATTCAATAGAAAATAATATATCTCTTTTTTTAGTTTGGGGAACACAATCAGTTATGAATCGCCATTTTGAAGATGATATATTTGAATTAATGGAGAATATCAAACAATTAATTGGAAAAATAAATATTTTGTCTCCAATTATTAATTAATATTACTAAAGTCTTGTTTATTAAGATATATTGTAATGGATTTAGTAAATAAATGAAAGAAGTTTTTATTACGAAAAAAGTTCAATTCGTATTCAATATATTTGCTAGATTCGCAAGTTCAAGAATTTTATTAAATTATTTCTTAAATTATCAAATATCAATTATTTAAATTATTTTAACTGTTTTTCTTTCACGTTAATAGTCTATATTTATATTCATTGCTGTTAAAGCTCAATTGTGGAGGAAAAAAAAACATTCATTGAATCTTATAAGAAAGTATATTTATTACTAAAAAAAAAAATAGATTCCAATTTATCTCCCCAAACAATCGAAAATAATATTTCTCTAAGTGAGAATATTAAAATTGCAATTCACCATTTTATTGCGCAGATTCTCTCATTAGGGATGATTATATCTCATGAGATTTCTAAAAATATAGAATTAAGTGATAAAGAAAGTATAGAACCAATTATAAAATCAAAGTTAGAGACTATTTTTAATTCTATCTTTAAAAATTATATTCCTTCCATTCCAATATATCCATTTATTATTAATCAAGCAAAAAAAATACTAATATCCTATAATATTAATCCAAAATCCCTTCCAAATTTATTTGAGTATCACTCTCATCTTGAATTTTTAAAGGAAGTAAATTTTAATTCAATAGAAATCGCAAATATTTATAAATTTCTATGGAAACCATTTAAATTTTCATTAAAAGAAGATATTGAACAAAAATCAGATTTGATAGATGATAAAGCAACAATCACACCAAAATCTCTAGAAATTATTTATTTATCTTATCAAACCTTATTTCAAAAAAACAAACGTCAATTGGGTATTTTTTACACTCCCGATTCAGAAATAAAATATACTCTTTTAACCTCACTTTATTATTATTTTAGTGAAAATGAACAATTTTTTCAATTAATTGAAAAGCAAAATTTATTCAAATTTTTATATGAATTAATCTATCTTAAAAAAATTATATCAATATTTTCTCCTAAATTCATCACTTATATCTCAAATTCAATATATCATCTAAAGATCTTAGATCCCGCTTGTGGTTCTGGTTCATTTCTAATTTATACCTTAGGTATCGTCTTGAATTTAAAAAGATCTTTAAATCAATCTAATGAGAATTGGGAAATACCATTAATATATGGTGTAGATGTAAACCCTTGGGCAATTCAATTAACTTTATTTAGACTTTGGGCAAAAATTTATTGTGATGATCAAAAGAATATTTCCCAAACCTTTCAAAAAAAACTTCATCTCATTCAAGGAGATTTCATTTTAGAAAATCAGAGTTTATATTCATCATCATTAAAATTTAATCTTATTATTGGAAATCCCCCATATTTACGACATCGAGATATTAGTAATCCCAATTTCTTCAAGGAAATCAAATATGAAAATTATATACAAAACGATATGGTTATTCTTCAGAATGAACCACTATCGAGTGAAATCTACCGAAAGAATATAAAAAAAATTGGAAAATTCTTATATAACGATATATTTCTTGAAACGAATCGATTTGACTATTATATTTATTTTTATCTATTTGGAATTAACCAATTAGCCGAAGATGGAATATTGGGATTTATTGTTTCAAATTCTTGGATGACTGTAAAATATGGCTATACTTTTCAAGAATTTTTATGTAAAAAAGTTGAAATTAAACATATTTCAGATAATCAATATCGATCTTTTTCAAATGCAGAAATAAACACAATTATCAGTATTTTTAAATTTTCAAAAAATTTAACAATTAAATCTACTGATCTTTTGAACCTAGATAATTTAATTCCTAAAAATATCGTAAATTTCATACAATGGAAAATAAGTTATTCAAAAATTTTTACTAATCATCAAACCAATGAAATTTTCAAAAACTTTATCGTAAGAGATATAACTGAGAAAAATGAAGATAAAAGATCTGAACAAGGCAAAATAAAGATATTTAGCAATAAATATGCAAAATCATTGTCATTATCACAAAAACAACTTTATATTAATCCTGAAATTTATCAAGACAATTCTTCTGATGTAAAATATTATGGATATAATTGGACAAATATATATTTTAATTCTTCACCCTTATATTTTGCATTATTAAAACATCTTAATGGAAATATAATATTTCTTCAGGATATCGCTCAAATTAGGCGAGGATTGACCACAAATTGCAATGATTTTTTTGTTCTTTATAAAAAAGATAAAACAACTTATGAAAATGGATATGGAGATATATTTACTTTACCCGATGAAGTATTATCACCTTTTTTAGAATCACCCAAGCAATTAACAAGACCAACAATTGAAGTAAATGAAATTAAATCATATTTGTTCAATACCATTTTATCAAAAGATGAATTAAAGATACGAAAAATGAATTCTACATTAAAATATATTCAATATGGTGAAGAGAAGATAATAAAAATTAAAAAAGGTGTTAATAAAGGAAAAAAAATTCAAGGAATATATAATTTAGCATCCTTTAAAAAAAAATATATCAAATCTTCATCAAGTTGGTATTGCTTAAAATCACATAAAAATGAATCAAAGGAATTATTGGATAACAAGAAAAAGATAATAATTCAAAAAATCTACAATACTACATATAAAATCGCTTTAATTGATGAGAAAATTAAAACCAATAACACATTTTATGAAATACATTTAAAAAATACAAGCTATGATTATTGTTTTACAATTTTTTCTTTATTATTTTCATCAATTTCTAAATTATCAATTGAGTTACAAGGAAGAACAAATTTTGGAGGAGGAGCGTTAGATACAGCCACTTTTGATATTGGAAAGATTATGATAGTTAATCCAAAAATTTTGAATAATGAAAAAAAAAAAACCCTAAAGAAAATTATTGGTTTACTTCTAACAACAAATTTTCTGCCTTTTTCAAACCAAATTGAAGATGTGAATTTAATCAAATTAGATTCATTTATGTTAAATTGCTTAGATATACAATATAGTGTGAAAAATCTTTATCAAGAGATTTTAAATATTCAAAATATTCGAATCAACCGCTCAAATACCTATAAGATTTAACCAATTTTTTGATTAAAATAAATTATTAAATAAGTTAAAAAAAAAATAGGATTAAATCCTAAGCTCAATAGACTTTTGTCCAACTTGATGGTAATAGTTTAAATGTATTAAATAATCCAATAGCTGCTAAAAGGGTCACTTCAAGACAACTTGGGTAAATAGGAACCCACCATCTTAGTTTACTATCATGACCATCATTTCCATTATCAAACCACAATTTAATTAGTGGAATGGATAATGTCTGAGCGCCAATACCAAATTTGACATCACATCATATTCGATTCGCAGAAGTTGTTTCGATTAACATGGTTTCGAGATATAATCCGACTATTAATGCTCCCATGTATGAGTTACCCGACATTCCTGCACCGGCTGCTATTAAAGTATCTGTAACCTTTTGATTAACCATTTTCAATGTTTTCTCAAAATCATTAAAAGTATATATACTATCCCAAGTGATTTCATCCATATTTATCCACAATATACATTCTTTATAGAAGAAACCTCCTTTTTTTTCTTTTTTGATAGCAACATGATATCTGGATTCTGAATTAGCTGCAGCATGAGCGATATCAGATGTCAGACAAATACAAATCAGATATATCGCCCCAAATATTTGTTTTTTATTTTTTATGCTTTTTTTTTCATTTTCATTTTATCCTTTAAAAAAAATTTTTTTATCTTTTACATTATTTGTACTGAATGATAAGTACATGTTAAATATTAAAATCATCATATATATAAATCTGTCTATTTCTTTATGTCCTTGAAACATCAGAATTTCATTTAAAAATCAGGTTAAAGCTTAGCATAATGATTGATGACTGATAGGCTATATCCGCTATGTTTATAATTGATAAATCTTTAGAAATATCTTTAGTTTCAGGTCATTGAAGTGAAAAACCTTTGTTTGGAGTTTTCATAAAATTAATTTCTCATTCCAAGGATTATATCGAAAAAGCGATAGCGCCAATTTGAGTTTATTATGATGAATGATATAACAAATAAATAATTTTTTTTTTTATTCTCACATTTTTCTATCTTTTTATTTGACATCTATATTTTTTAAAAATTCTGCGAGGGAAAAGGTCTTAGAACAAAAGTGGAATAAAAAAAGTTTTCAATGTGTTTTGTTCAATAGCGATAATTGTTTCCAAATCCTACAATTCTATACTTGCTTTTCATAAGACTTAATAATTGCTACTATATTATATTCATAACAATAAAAGAGATATATCTTTCATGAAATTCCAAAATGAAACCCGAAAAAAGATGAGTGATGCTCAAAATTCTCGGTGGAAAGAATCAGTCCAGGAAAATCGGAATAAAATTCTTACCGCCGCTGAAGAATTATTTTATAAAAATGGCTATTCGAACACAAATCTCGCGAGTATTTTAAATTTGACCGAATTAAGTCGTTCGACTTTTTATAACTATTTCAAAACCAAAAGGGATTTATATTTAGAAATTGGGATGTTATCCATGAAAAATTTAGCCGATGTGCTAGAAAAATATCTCAACGAAGAAAAATATCGCTTTATAGGACTCAGAAAGGCGACTTTTCATTTTATCAAGACCTATCCCTATTATTCCGAATTAATCAATGATAAAGCTTTACGGGTTATTTTATCAGATATTTATGCTAAAGAAGCCAAGAACGAAAAACTTACCGAAGTCGATGAAAAACATAAGTTTCATAAAGAACGGGTTGCAACATTACTCTTAAAGGCAGTTGAAGTAAAATTCAAAAAAATTAAAGTCCCATATACTGTAGAAATGCTGGATGGTGTAGTCGGTGCCATAAGTGCCATGTTTTCAGGATTTTGCAGCGAATATGTCTATCGGAGAGATATTCTGAAACAACCTGACACCCTCATTGAACGGCATTTAGCATATGCATTTAAAATAATCAATTTGGGATTGAATCAATATTCATCGGAATAAAGATTTAACTCCATTTTCTATATTCCTCCTGTTTCGATACACTATGATATAAATCGTTATTTGTATCTCTTGATTCAAAGATGAAATTTTCTGATACCATCGAATTTATGTTAGGTTTAAATTAATCATTTTAAGCGGCAAAAAAAAATCTGTAGTCAAAACTATAAAATCAAATTATCCACTATTATCAACCGTTTTTAAAACCAATAGAAGATGTGAATTTAATCAAATTCGATTCATTTATGTTAAATTGCTTAGATATACAGTATCAAGTAGAAAATCTTTATCAAGAGATCTTCAATATTCAAAATATTCGAATTAACTGTTCAAATACCAATAAGATTTGACCAATCTTTTGATAAAAAAAAAATTAAATTTATTTTAAAGAAAAAGTAAAAAATTAAGATCCACGCATTA
>CAYPTZ010000236.1:0-6003 GCA_964413395.1 uncultured archaeon
TCATTAAAAATCCCACTCATTGCGACCGTCAGTAAATGTGAAAAAAAAAATTGGACATAAATAGACAACATATTTTAAAATTTCTATTATAAAAAAAAAAACTGATAATTATGATCTCATAGAAGGTTGATGTTTTAATATTAACACTTATTTGACTAATAAGTATATTGACTTAGCAAATTTTTGATGTAGAAATACTTGTATGTTCCTACGAGTATAACACTTGAAAATTTCAGAATATATCATTAGGAACTTCAAAATTGTATTAATCCTGATAAATTATCTTTAATTCTGTGATATATTTATTTAAAAATTTTAATTTCCAAAAAATGATTTCTGACTGATAAAAAGTTTCGAGACTAAATCAAGTCTATTTAAATAATTTTAAAATAATTCTATTTAATATGAGTTCTAGTTTTAAAAAAACTGCAGGTAAATTCATTAATGATACAATTGAAAAATGGTATGGAACACCAAATTATTATAATGTAGATCTATTAGAAAACTTAAAAACATCTAAAAATCCCTATCCTATTTTTGTCATGTATTTAAATTTACAACTTCAGAGAGATTTACAGGCCCGAACATCGATGTTTGGATTGAATAAGCAATTGTTTCCTAAGGATTATTATAAAATTGAGATCAAAAATTCTATGGTTGATGAAAATAATTCAAATTTAATTCATCAATTTCAGTCATTAGATCATTATTGGAACAAAAAAGAATATCAATCTTTGTTTAAATTTTTCGATCAACTTGAAAATCGGAAAATTGCATTTACATGGTCAATGAATTATTCACTAAATGATGAAATTTATCAAAAAATTTTTCCCGATTATAATTTTCCAATAACATATAAAGAATTTTTAATATCAGAATTATCAAAAGAAAAATTTTTCAATAAAAATCAGACTTTTGTTGAAGAAATGGCAGAATTTCACTACAATATTCATTCTAAGAACTACAGCAATGCTGAAAAACAAATTATTAATTTGATTCGTAAAGAACCCCTAATGCCAATAAATTGGTTAAATTATTCTATACTTCTTAAAGTTATGAATAGAGAGAGAGAGGCAAATTTTACAACAAAATTTTGCCTATTATGTAATCTTGATGATCCTGATATCAGAAATTTACTTTCAGATCCAAGTCCATTAATTAAATTTTATACACAACAAACATCACCTGAACGACAAGATCATATTAGTAAAGCGTTTTTTGATTCAATGCCCATATCATCTGGGGAAATTACAAATAAATTAAATAATGGAGAAAATTTAGGAGATATTTTATTAGACGCAATTATAAAAAATGCCCCATCTAAACCACCCTTGGGTCCTAAAATTGCAGATTTAATGCCCATTATTCCTTCATCTCCTCATTATATTGATCCATTACTTGCACCAATTATCAAATCAAGTGATAACATTTCACATTCTTTAAGCCCTCATCTCATGGGACGTATGTTAAAAAAAGAATTACCATTTAGTATTGAATTTGCCCGTTATTTACGTCAATCTCAGATATTAGCCCGTATTAAAAATATTGATTTACAAATTAAACATGAAATCTTATTAAAGAAAACAAAATTGTGGGATGTAATTTCTCAAGGTTTGGTTAAAATTGAATTTGATCCAATTTTTGATGAATTAGAAAATAATTGGAAAGGTGGAAATTATTCAAAAATTTTGAAGTTATTAATTAATCCGGGTAATAATTTTGAGCAAGCAAAAAGAGTCTACTCTTGGTTATGTAATATTAATCTAGAATTTCAATTAAACAATACATCGTCAATATATTACCTTATATTAAAAAGATATAGAAAAAAAAATGCATTTGATTTAGTTAAATCTGAAATGAAAAAAAATCCTCCATATCGAAAGCAAGGCTACAAACCTACTTTTAATATTTCTCATGAATTGCTTAAAAAGGGAAAAAATATGGAAGCGTTTAAAATATTATCGAATTCTATAGATCGAGATCCTTTTGCATATCCAGAATGGATTAGTCTAGCAAAATTTTATATGAGTGTTGGAAGTTTTAAAGCAGCTAAAGAAGCTCTACGATTTGCATTAATAAGTGATCAATATATGAATCATGCATGGTATCTCTTGAATGATTTACCAGATAATATTAATAAATAAAATATAATTGCGTAATTTTAATTTTTTAAATGTTTCAAAGTATTATGTTTCAATCCGTTAATGCCGACAATTTATGATTTTTTATATTATGTTTAAAACAATTAATAATCTTTACTGAGTCATGTTTTTATTCAAAACAATGAAAGATTTTTAATTAACCATGAATATCTCATATAAAAAAAAATCATCTAAATAAACAATTCGTAGAAATAAAACCTTTTGTTTTCAAATCAATTTTAGTTACCCAATTTTTGAAAGAATGCCATTTAATCGAAGAAAAATCGTTTTTGAGTTGATTAACATCAATTTTATATCCTACATCATTAAACCATTGATACATTGATAGCATTGTGATGTTTTCTTTGAAAATTTAAGTTCACGCGTACATATGGAGCATAGTTTATTAAAAAGCTTATATTGTGTTAAGGTAATAATTTCTCCACAAGATGCACAAATTTTTTCGGAATTTTCAAATATTTCATTAATTTTTAAGATTTCCTTAATATAGTATAGAATGGTTGAATATTAATTATTATTGAATGTAATAAATATGCATCCTTAAGAAAATTGTTTTTTCTTTTTTTCCATATGGTTGGTTTTTAATTATTAAAAAAAAATTTTTCAATAATAAAATAATATAATTTGTTTATTTTTGGCAGCTCTGAGGGGAAATCGTTGATTTATGCTTACAAATTATTAATTAAATATAGAAAATTCAATATCTAACTATTAGGAATTTCAAATTGTATTATATCAACCTTGTTATTTATTTTCCAAATTTTCCAAATAATTATACCAAATATACTAGGTATCATTATTTCAAATAGATATCCTGGAATAGAATTTTTGGGATTTCCTTCTGCTATCGAAGAATGATCACTTTCTCCATATTGATTAAGTGCTGTAATAGAATAATAATAGGTCTCTCCATTACTGAGTCCTGTATCATTAAAAGAAGTAATGTTTCCTATAGTTGTCAACAGCTCTCTATTTTCAGAAACTGTACCGCGATAAATATTATAATTTTTTATAGGTGAAACAGCAGCATTTTTTGGCTCATTCCAATTAATCATTACACTTTCATCTTTATTCGTTAGTCCTAATTGCTTAGGAGGATATAGTCGTAATAGTTCTCGTGTATAATTTCGAGTTCTAATACATTGAAGACCAGAAAAAGATGCTGTCACATAAATTATATTACCACTAACAGCAATATTTTTTGTACTATTTGGAGTAATAATGGAATCAATTAAAATTGGATTTTCTTTCTCTCTTCCATCATAAACAAAAATTGTCCCATTATCTTGATATTGACTCTCTAGCATATATATCACATCACCAATTATTTCGACATCATCGGCCCTGTATCCAAAAGGTGATACTGATAGTTGAGTTGGATATAAAGGATTGCTATAATTAATAGTGTATATTCCAATCATATTCCCTACATATACAATATTTTCAGATACAACAATATTACCCCCACCATCTCTTATTCCAAATTCTGAAATATATTCTGGTATAAATGGATTACTAATATCATAACATATAACACCATTTCCATCTTCAGAATCAATTAGATATAGTTTTTCATTATCTATTGTAACATCACGAGCATAATTTGCATGATTTAAATTTCCAATTAAATTTGGATTGAATGGATCTGATACATTGACATATGACATACCAGCTATACCACCAGCAACATAAGCAACATTTTTATAGACATACACGCTATGAGGATAACCAGGTGTGATACATGAACCCAAGAAAACTGGTGTTGATGGATTGCTCACATTATAACAATTTATTCCTGAAGAACTATTCATAACATAAGCAATGTCATTTTGAATAAATATATCTTGAGTATTCCCAATATTGCTAATATTTCCCAGTAAGATAGGTGATGAAGGATTGCTCACATTAAAACTATAAAAACCATTATCATTGTCAACAATATATACTATTTCATTCCCATAGTCTATATCTCCAAGTCTACTCTGAATTGTGTAATTTCCAATGATTCCAAGATCTGAAGTTTGTTGTGTTTTTATTTCAATTTCTGGAATATAGAAATGAGTACAATTTAGATTTGATTTTCTTGTCAAAATAAAAGAAAGGAATGAAATGGCTAACAAATTTATAATAAAAATCAGAAATAGAATCTCTTTAGCTTTCTTTTTAATTTTCTTCATAACATTCACAAATTTTTTTATATAGTAACTACAATTATTGGAAAATTTAACATTTAAATATTTTTGAAATATAATGGAACATGCATTTTAAAAAAAAAAGGATATTTATGAAATTTATACAAAAATATGATATATTACAAAATTTCACATTTTAAACAAAATCCCATTGAAAGTCACTAAATAGCGGCTCTGAGGGGGAATCACTCCAAATGTGCCTACAATATTACTAACCAGATATTTTGGCCGCACTATCATTAAGAGTAAAAATATTAATTTAAATATGTATGAATGTGCGACCTTTTATTCGCAATTTATCATTAGAAAATCAACATTAACTTTAAGGAGGATTTAATTTACATTCTTTTCGCAAATATAGAAAGAAGAACTTCCTTCTAATGGAATTTCCTTTATTGAACCAAAATACATTTCTAATTCCTCAGGAATATTTTTGATGAAATTAAAATAATCACCTCTCTCAAGCCATTCTATAATTGAAATGCCCCAATTCCGTTTTTTATTATAATCGTGGATTAAAACCCTCTCCTTAGAAATGCGAATGATTTCTTTGTAGATTATATTGCGAATTTGTTTTGGGAACCCATGAAGCAGATGAGAACATACCACTAAATCAAATGTTGATTGTTCAAATTGAAGACCTTCAATCACATTCCCTAATTTTGCATCTATTCCATTTCTTTGAGCGAGCTTGACCATGTTTTTTGCAACATCAATTCCAGTTACTTTAAATCCATTTTCTTGAAAAACCTTTGCAAATGAACCAGTTCCACAACCTAAATCAAGTATTTTTGATCCTTTATGAAGTTTTAGATGATGCTGATGTTGATCTAATTGTGATCTGAAATATTTATGCTGTTTTTTAAAAAATAATTGATAAATTGGAGAGATTAAGTCAAATAATCGATAATGAAATTTGAAAGATGCCACCATTTGTTTATTTCTCCTTAGAAATTAGATTATAATAATAAAAAAGGATATTTGTTTATCATAATAAGTAAGTTTTTAATCCAAATTAAATATAGAAAATACCTTGATTACTTCTGCTTCCTTTTCTTCTATTGAACTAAATAGAAATTCCATAGATTATAATAACTTCCATTAACAACTCCATTAGATTTTAATTAGAAATTATCAAAAAAATTCCCAAATGTGGTAAAATACTAAAAAATTATGATAGAAAATTAGTTCTTCAACGCTTTCCTTATATTATTTTATATATTTTAAAAGAAAATCAAGTAAATATCGTAGCTGTGGCTCATCAAATGCAAAAGCCAAATTATTGAAAAAGCGATTAAAATAAATTAATATTATAAAAATTAATTTCTTACATTTTTAGGATACTTTAACACAAAAAGAAGAAATCAATCCATTCAATCTAATTAACACGAATAAAATCGGTTTTTTGCGACTCTGAGGGGAATAGTTCAATTTAGCCATAAAAATTTCTTAATAATAAAAAAATTATCAAAAATAAAGTCACTTTAATAAATAGAAATTTAAAATTTTCATATTTATCGATGTGTTTTGCAAAATCAAAACAATTAAAACATTTTTAGTAATTATTTCTTTATGTCAAATATTGCTGTTAATGGAATAAATGCCTGTGAAAAATGTAAAAAACAAGGAGCAACTTATCCTGGAATAAG
>CAYPTZ010000237.1:0-3326 GCA_964413395.1 uncultured archaeon
TTTAAAATTTTTTCTTCAATATCTAATGATTGAATGTTATATTTTGTTTTTAATTCTTTTCCTCCAGGTTTTTCTAAACCTCCTGCTTTTGAAAGATTTATTGCTCTTGAAAGTAGGATTCCATCCTCAATAGAAGAAGATTTAATGATTAGATCAACATTTTCCCAAAATTCATTCCAAGAAATGTCTTTATCATGATTTTTTTTTTTTAACAATTCATATGAAGAAAAAATTAATGGAGTAAAAAGTAAGATATGTCCCAAGAGTAAATTTTTATACGGAGGATTGTTGATCATAGTTTTTACTGAACCAATTATGTATTTACCCATAGTCAAGATCATGTTATCTGATTCTAATTGGAAATAGCGAATTGTAAAGTTTTTTATCATTTTTGAAATATTACTATAATCGGATTCAGAAACTCCATCAACCATCTGATTTGGCCCTACATTCCCTGGTTTGAATGTAGAAAATTCATATTTACTAGACATATACATAAGATCAATGATTTGCTTCATCGATTTTGGTTTTAAAAGTAATAAATTTGTATCAGTTTTCATTATAGACACAATAATCTAAGAAAAAAAAGAATTTTAAAAGAAAAAATATTTTGGAACTTTTTTTATTTTTCAATTATTTTATATCCTTCACCTTTATCTGAATTTAGAGTGATGATTCTATATTCAGTTTTTAGACCTGCAGTATAAAGGTATTTATTCATTCGCATTTTTAACATTTTTTTTGAAACAGTTATTGGAACTGAAATGTTTAGCTTATTGCCATCTTTAGATATTTTACATTTAGGTTTAATATTTTGCTCTAAATATTTCTTAATTTGATCAATGTAGATATCTTTGCTTAATGAAAATTTTGTGCTTGTATCTAAAAGATAATCCTTAGTTTCAATTTTTTTTTTTCTAGCCATGATAGTTCACTTTCTCATGCTTGAGATAATAACAGAAATTTTTCAAAAAAAATAAAATTTATGATTTTGTCCTTTTTTTATGCTTTTGTGGGATTTTTTTTACTAACTTCTTTTTTATTTTCTTGATTTTTATTCTCTTTATTCGTTTTTATTTGATTTTTTAAATCGCGTACACGTTTAATTCTTTCAAGTTCTTGTTTTTCATTCTGTAATTTTAGCAAATCTGTTCTTTTTTTTTCTTGTTCTTTACGTTGAATTTCTAAATTTTCTTGTTCTTTACGTTGAATTTCTAATTTTTCTTGTTCTTTACGTTGAATTTCTAATTTTTCTTGTTCATTATCATTAGTATAGCCGAGTTGGTCTAATAATAAGTCTTTCTGAGATTTATTAATTGGTAAGTTATCAATATGAGTTTGAAGTATTTTTCTCGATTGTTTGTTTTGCTTACTGAATCCTTTAAAATTTCTAACAAATTCAATCTGTTGCTGTTCAGTTAAGTAAATATAAGACTTTGCTAGTATAGTTTTATTTTCTTCAGAGATAGGTAATTGATTAAGAATATTTTTTAAATCTGGATCAAGAATTGAAAATATTTCAGGAACTTGCAGATTATTGTTTACAGTATTTGAATATATTTTCTGCTTATATTCAGATATTCCTAGATCTTTGGTTTTAGTTGATAAGGGTTTTCCTGTTATAGGATCAAATCTCATTTTTGGTCTAAGTCTTTTACCGGTCACTGGATCAAATACTGCTTGTGAAGATTTTGTCTTAATTAATTCTTGTGAAATTATCGATTTTCCTGGCTCATAATTCACATAATCTCTTATTTCATAATAAATAGGGCTAAATTCTTTAAGATTTTCAACAGTATTATCACCTATTTTGAGAATGGTATTAAATATTTTTCGATTTTCTTTTCTAATCTGTAAATATTTTTTGTGATTTTCCTTTTTATTCTTTTTAAAGTGCTTTAAATTGTGTTTTACTGATGATTTATAGTGTTTTTTTATATTTTTTAATGAATTTTTAAATAATAATGAATTTTCAGAAATAATTCTATTGTAATCTAATTCAATTTGAATTTGGACCTCTATATTTGAATTAATATTATCTGCTTTTGATTGAATGAAATTTTTCTGATTTTCTTTAAGAGATTTTTTGAAGTTTTCTTTATTTATCTTTACAATATTTTTATATTTTTTTTTATCTAGTCTTTTTGGATATTTAAAGATATTCTTGTTTATCCTATTTACTTTTTTTAGTATTTCTTTATTTCTTTTTGTATTTTGGCCATATTTTATAATGTTTTCTATATTTATTTGAGGTATATTTGGATGAATAATATCTTTTTTTTCCGACGGTTGACTGATTGCAATTTGAGGTGAATATGTTGAATAAGAAATATATTTTTGTTCAACATCTTTTTTTTTAGGTAGATTAAAATTCTGTTTATTAATTTTTTGTGATTTAATTTCATTATTAGTGAATATTTTACCACAATACGAGCAAAATACTTCCTTATCTTCTAAAAATTGCTCTATTAATCTTTTTTCTAACGGTGATTCGCATTCAGAACAAATAAACATTGATTTAGTACCATCATCAGATTTGTATTGTGACATTTCTATTAACTATCAAAATTACTTTCAAATTTATATTGTTTTTTAATCGTGGAGATATGTATCATAGAAAAAAAAAAGTTATAGCGAATTTAATAAAGCTTTATTAAATTTTTTAAGATCTTCTTTTAGTGGAGGATATTCGCTTATGGCTGTTTCAAGATCAACAGCTTTAAGTGGTTCAATTTTTTGCTTATTATTTAGAAAATATGGGCGAGTATCTGGTTGAACAACAATTTTTGAATCTTTTTTAAGCGTCTTTAACCAATTTCCATAGATTTCATTGTCCCACCTTCTAAATGCAAGTAAGGTTTCAAAATAATTTTGCATAGTGTCTTGAGGTGATTTTCCCTCACTAATAGCGTCACGAGCTTGAGCCATCGAACGAGCGCCTCCAATGGTTCCAAGAGGATGAGAATGTGTGCCACCTCCTGCTTGAGCTATAAAATCGAAATTTGGAGAGTCTCCCTTTGGATTCATAATATTAGCAACATCCCAAAGCACAGTTGATTTTAATCCTCCTGAGCAAATTGGTCTCATTGTTTTAATTTTGCCTAAAGGTCTTGTACATGCTTCTAAATTTTCCAATACTGTTTGATATGATGATTCCATTTTTCCTTTGGGTGCTCCAATATGAAATTGATCAATTCCACATAAACGTGCAATTAATGTCCATACTTTCATAGAAATTCCATGTCGAAAATCATATTCTTTTCCATTGATAATTATTTCAGGAAAAATAGTTTGTGCCCCATGACCTGCTCGATGCCCATGAAGAA
>CAYPTZ010000237.1:3336-5998 GCA_964413395.1 uncultured archaeon
TTTTTCTTATAGTTTGAACACCACTCATGCCAACAGAAAGAATATCGATCATGAGACAGTTACCACCCAATTCTTCAATTAATTTTCCTCGAGAGATCATTTCTGATATATCTCCATGTGTAATATTGGCTACATAGACTAATTTTCTTCCTGTCTGCTTTTCGATATCTTTGATACCTTTAAATACTAATTCCGCTCTTATTCGGAAAGAGCAATAATCTTGGGAAGTCAGATTTTCATCATCTTTAACTACATCCAAACCTCCAAAATAAGATCTAGTTGAAGTTTTTGCCCAATCTGCTTCACTCAAACCTGTTTTTGGTTTTACTATTGTTCCAACTGTTATTTGATCTCCTAAAATCTTTTTTATCCCTTCATTACCAATTGTTGGTCCCAAAAATGAATTTGCGAAATCATCAGGAAAGTCTAGATCTTCTAATCTCACACCCCAAGCAGCACTTGCCATTCCCGTATAATTACCCATAACTACACTTAAAACCTGAGGCATATTTCCTTTTTCAAAACCTTCCTTAGGTAAGGCAATAGCAGCCATCCCTGTTTCTAAGTTTAGTCCTATTATTTTTGCTTCCAGTTTTTTCATATTTTCTTTTGAATTTTCATCCATTTCTTCTGGTAATAATGTTTTAAGTTCAGGATCCCAAGTACCTGTACTTTCTTCTGCTGCAATTTCTAGTGCTGATCGAAAAAGGCCATATTCGATCGACCAATCTTCCTTTAATTTTGGGCTAATAGATACATACATTATGATATATTTTTGTTTAATTTCTTCAAAATTAAAAATAAAATTTTCTGGGAGCAAATATGGTCCCAATCTTTTTTGCATTTCGTCGTCAATTAACTTCCTATTAGGAATCTTCATTCCATATGCTTCATATAAATTGCATGTTATTATTGGAAGTTTTACTTTTTTTGGAAACTTTATCCAATTTTTTAATGTGATTTCACTCAATTTTGTTACCTCATAAAATTTTTTGAAAATGAAAAAAATTCCTTATAATCACTTTATTTTCTTATTACATTTCATAATTATCAGACTGATGCTCAATTATATGATAGGCATCATATAGAAATGGATATAAATCTTTAAAGGTATTGTGAACTTGTCCACTTGGAAATATTCCTACTTCCGTTATAACTCCTGAGATATAGAGTCGGTTGACTGTCTCAAAGGCAGGATTTAGAAAAGTTATTGGATTGGGGATATCTTCCCAATCTTTCCAAATTTCTTTCGTGTCCCTCATTTCTATTTTTTCATAATTACCAAATGCTGTGCCTGGATTATATTTCAAAAGAGGTGTCGCAACATAAAATGGTATGTGCTCTTCTTTCGCGACTAATGCTAATAATCTTGAACCAATTTTATTTAGAACTGTTCCTTCACTAGTTACTGCATCTGCTCCTATAATAATTAAATCTGCACCTATATTATTTGCTGCCCACCTCATAGCACTGTCCACAACTTGAATTACTTCAATTCCTGCTTTAACTAATTTCTGTGATGTGATACGACCTTGATAAAAGGGTCGTGTTTCTGTTGAAATCACTTTAAAATTTTTGTTTTGTTTTTTCGCTTCAACTAAGATTGCTTCAACAACTGAACTATGACAATGTGTTTGCACGATATATGGTTCATCAAGATCATCTGGGATTAATCTAGCTCCATATGTTGCAATACGTTTTTTTGAAGTCTTTAAAATACGTAAATATTCATTTCCATAAATTTCAACCATTTGACCCATGTCAATATGGACACCTTCTTCTCTATCATGTTTTAATTTACCTAAAATAAACATTAATCCATTTCTCATAGCTGGTTCAGTTGATCGACTTTTTGTGAACAGTTCCTCTGCATCAATTAATAATTTCCATAAATCTTGATTATTTTTTTTTGCATTTCTTTTAGCAAATTTAATTATTTCTTCTACTGCATAAAATGCAATATTTGTCGCACCTTGAATTTCTAATGATGTTATTTTTCCAGCAGCTTCTTTCAATTCTTTCAATACTATTTTCTCCCTTCATGAAATTTGGATAAAATTTTTATTATCTATATATAGTGTTATATACTTTAAAATATAGTTTCAAGTGCTTATCAAATAATATTGAGCCTTTAATTTTTATTATTTACTCAAAGAAATTCAAAAAAGTTGGAATAAAAAATTAGAGATTTAATATTCTTAAAGCTAATAAGGCTGCATTTTTTGCATTATCTATTCCGACAGTTGCTACAGGAATTCCAGGAGGCATCTGGGCTATTGATAATAGCGCATCAAGACCTCCTAATTTTGTACTCACTGGAACACCTATAACTGGTTTTTTTGTTTTTGAAGCAACTACTCCAGGAAGTGCTGCAGATAATCCTGCCACGCAAATAAAGATTTTAGCGTCTGTATTTTTAATATATGCATCTAATTCTTCAGGATTTCGATGTGCTGATAATATTTTTAATTCAAAATCTATTTTTTCAGCAGTTAATACATCAATTGCTTTTTGATAAACTTTTTCATCGCTTTTACTACCTGCGATTATTGATATCTGAGGCATATAAATTATAATAAAAGATCAAAAAAAAATTTCATGAAATTTAAAAAAAACTTTAGCACGAGGGTCTGAAGTCCCTCGTTAGAGATAAGTTTCTATT
>CAYPTZ010000238.1:0-5967 GCA_964413395.1 uncultured archaeon
TTCCAACACCACTTTCTCCAGTAACCAGAACCGAAATATCTGTAGGGGCAACCTTTCTGGCATATTTTACCGCCTCTTTGAAAACACGGCTTTTGCCAATAATAAAATCACCGGATATTTGCCAATGCTGTTCTTTGATATTTTTTACAGTGAATTTTTTTGCCAGGCTTAGAATTTCCTCAGCCTGCAAAGGTTTGGCTATATAATCTTTAGCACCTTGTTTAATTGAGTTTACAGCCACACGGACATCAGCATAGGCTGTCATGATAACAACCGGAACAACGATATCCATCCTTTTAATTTCCTGAAGTATACTCATCCCGTCTTTATCAGGGAGCCTGAAATCACAGAAAACCAAATTGAATGATTATTTTTTCAACATTTTAAGACCGGCATTCCCCGAATAAGCAACTTCAGCCTGATAACCGTTGTTGACAAGCTGCTTTTGAATAGCCTTGCAAATGAATGTGTCGTCATCAATAATGAGTATTTTTTCGTTTGACATGTTATTTTCCGTTAGTTTTTTGTTCAATTTTTAAATATCATTTCTGTTTGGGAAGTTAAATTATGTCTTTCTAAAATATGTTGAGATATTAAAACTAACGGCTCCCATGGGCATTAGAAAAACATGAGCAAAACTTCCAACAGATAGAAACGACCCAACGGATAAAAAAATGATATCTAAAAATATTATACTTCGAAATATTACAGCACCTCAATGTCTAATTCTTAAACAAGAATTAATTGCACGAGGAGGGGATGTAGCACTTCATCGCGAAGTTATTACCACAGAAAATCAGAAATATAACGAAAAATTTACTGCAGTATTAATAGGCTCCTTGCTTCAAATAGAAAAATTAATTTCAAAATTGAAAAATCAAGATTTGGAATTAGGAAAATTAGCAAATATAATTGAAAAAACTTTAAAAAAAGAACACTCAATTAAAGAAATTTATTCAAAATCGTGAGGCTATATTAAATGCATATAACTTCATTAAAAACAACCCATATCATTCAAGCTAATGAGAACCTATTTGAAGTGCTTTTAGAAACTCTAAACTATAATAACATTTCCTTGAAAGAAAAGTCAATTATTGTGATAGCTGAAACCTTGGTAGCTACAACTCAAGGAAGAATTATAAATCTTAATTCTATCAATCTTATTTCAGATAAAGCACAAAAATTGGCAATAGAATTTTCTATGGACCCAAAATTAGTTCAGAGTGTTGTAAACGAAGCAGATGTAATAATTGGGGGAATTCCTAAAATGCTATTAACAGAAAAAAGCGGAATTTTAATTGCTAATGCAGGAATTGATAAATCCAATTCAGGACCTGATAATTTCTATACTCCTTGGCCAGAAAATCCTTTTGCTGAAGCAAGAAAATTAACAAATCTAATAAAAGAAAAATTCCACTTAAAGAATTTTGGAATTATTATTTCAGATTCAAGAGTACAACCTTTAAGAAAGGGCATTGTAGGTGTAGCAATTGGTGTTGATGGTTTTGATCCCGTTATGGATTGTAAAGGGAGAAAAGACCTATATGGACACGAAATGGAATGGACAGAGAGAGCTTTAGCGGATCAATTATGTGATGCCGCCCACCTAGTTATGGGTGAATGTGATGAACAAACACCCTTTGTTCTTATTCAAAATGCACCAGTTAATTTTACAGATAAAAAAATAGATGAAAATTCCATGTTATTTCCTAAAGAAATCGATTTATTTTCTCGAATTTATAAATTTTAAATTTATTATTAAAATGTATTATATTATTGATTCAAAAAATTGAAAAAGAATTTATCATTTTTTTATATTTATGCAATTATGGAAAGAACATGCCCATTCTGTTATTGAACGGTTAGAATCCCAAGAAATAACTGCAGAAGAATTGACCATTTCATGTTTTGATCGCATTGAAGCAGTCGAACCAAAGGTCAAAGCATATATTTCACTATATAAAGAGGATTCTCTGAAGGAAGCTAAAAAAATTGATAATAAACGAAAGAAGGGAGAAAAATTAGGACCCTTAGCAGGAATTCCGTTGAGCTTAAAAGCTAATATTTCAGTTAATGGGTATAATAATAATTGCGGTTCACATATTCTTGAAGGATATATTGCTCCTTTTGATGCTTTTGTAGTAAAAAAATTAATAAGAGAAGCCGGGGCAATTTTTATTGGTCATTTGAACATGGATGAATTTGCTATGGGTTCATCTACTGAATCAAGTTATTTTGGAAATACTCATAATCCTTGGGATTTAGCAAAAGTTCCTGGTGGATCTAGTGGAGGTTCCGCTGCAGCCATGGCGGCAGACGAAGGAATAATGACATTAGGGTCAGACACAGGGGGGAGTATTAGATGTCCAGCATCATACACGGGTACCGTTGGAATAAAGCCAACGTATGGGCGAAATTCGCGTTATGGAATTGTTGCCTATTCTAATTCATTAGAACAAGTTGGTCCTTTAGCTAAATGTGTTAAGGATTCATCATTAATGCTTCAAATTATGGCAGGATATGACGATATGGATTCGACATCAGCAAATTTGCCTGTAGATTCTTATTCCGAAATGTTAGAAGGCGGTATTGATGATTTAACAATTGGGATTCCAAAAGAATTTATGACTGATGGAATTGATCCTGAAATAATAAATACAGTTAAGAGTAATATCTCTTCTTTAGAAAAAATGGGAGCTCAAATTCAAGAAATTTCTCTACCAAATCTAAAATATGCTTTGCCGACATATTATATCATTGCAATGAGCGAAGCAAGCTCTAATTTAGCGCGATATGATGGTCTTCGTTATGGATATCGTACAAAAAATAAAGAAAAAATTAAAGAAATTCAAACTCGATTTAAAGCTGCTAAAATTCCGATTTCTCAAACGGCTGCCGAATTTATGGTAACTAGAATGGAAGGTTTTGGTTCTGAGGTTAAACGAAGAATTATTTTAGGAACTTATGCATTATCAGCAGGATACGCAGACCAATATTATGTTCGCGCTCAAAAAGTAAGAACACTCATAAAAAATGATTTCATTTCTGCTTTAAAAAAATGTGATATTTTAATGGGACCAACAATGCCTAACACTGCTTTTAGCATTGGAACAAAAACTAATAATCCTATGGAAATGTATATGGAAGATATCCTTACTGTACCTATCAATCTAGCGGCAGTTCCTAGTATCTCAATAAATGGTGGATTTGACACAAATAATATGCCCATAGGTATTCAATTTATAGGCAAATATTTTGATGAGAAGACAATATTAAAAACAGCATATACATTGGAGCAAAAACTTCAATTATTTAAAAGGAAACCACAATTATAGGAGAATTTAAAATGAGTACGAAACCAAAAACTAATGAAGATAAGTCAGGTAAATATATTATTGATAATTGGGAAGTAGATTATTCTGTATCCGGAGTGGTAATTGGATTGGAAATTCATTTACAACTTAATCAATTAAAAACAAAATTATTTTGTTCCTGTGATTCTGAATATAGAGGAAAAGAACCAAATACCCATTGTTGTCCAGTTTGTATGGGATTACCAGGAGTACTACCAAAAATTAATAATTCAGCAGTTGATTTTGCAACAACATTAGCAATATCTCTTGAAGCAGATATCAGTGAAAAACAATTCTTCCATAGAAAAAATTATTATTACCCAGATATGCCAAAAAATTATCAAACTACCCAATACAATCGAGGTGGAGGAGTTCCTTTTGCAAATGGAGGAAAAATCACCATTAAAACACAACAGGGCAACTCACGAGAAATTCAGATGGACCGTATGCATTTAGAAGATGATCCAGGGAAATTAGTTCATATTGGAACGTTTGTCACATCTCCTTATACAAAAGTAGATTATAATAGATGTGGTACTACTTTAATTGAAATGGTCACCAAGCCTGAAATCTATGATGCAGAAGAAGCTAGAGCATTCTTAAATAAATTAAGAGCAATTATTTCCCATATTGGAATTTCTGATATTGCAAAAGATGGTTCCTTTAGAGTTGACGTTAATATTTCTTTTGAAAATCAAAAGCGATGTGAAATAAAGAATATTGGGTCTGTTCGAGATGTAGAAAAAGCAATTAGATGGGAAATCATGCGGCAAAAGTTATTAATTAAGCAAGGAAAAATGATTAATCAAGAAACTCGAGCATGGAATGGAAAACAAACAATTCTTTTAAGAACAAAAGAACAAGAGGACGATTATCGGTATTTTCCCGAACCAGATTTAGTACCTTTTAATGTTACAACCGATAGAATTAATAAGCGAAAAAAATTACTACCGGAATTACCAGATGCAAGAATTAAAAGATTTATGAAAGAATTCAATTTATCTGAATATGATAGCAATGTCTTAGTTACTGATAAATATTCTGCAGATTTCTTTGAAAAATGCACTAAAAAGTCCAACCATTATAAAATTATACTCAATTGGCTCAATAATGTTATTTTAGGATATTTAAATGATAATAATATATCTTTAAAAGATACTAAATTAACTCCAGATTTATTAGTCGAAATAATAAAACTTGTAGAAAATAATACGGTTTCAATTAAAATAGCTAAAGAATTATTACCAGAGATAATGCAGGGAAAAAAACCAACTCAATTGGTGAAAGAACAAGGAGTTGAAAAAATTATTGATTCAGCAATCTTAGAACCAATGTGTGATAAGGTGATTGAAACTAGTGAAGCAATAATCAAATCGATTGAGAAAAAACCAAAAGCTTTTATGGCCTTAGTAGGGCAAATTATGAAAGAAACAAAAGGTAGAGCAGATTCTGATTTAGTTCAGAAAATATTTGCTAAAAAAATTGGGTTTGATCTATCAAAATTGTTATAAAAAAAAAATTTTTTTTTTCATTCAGTTTTTTATTTATTTGAGAAAAAATTACCAAATAAAGGGTATCAATCGATATTTCACTTTTTGAGTATATTCTTTGTACCCATTTAATTCTTCTTGCAATGTTTTATCCTCATAATATGTTCTGATTAATAATAATGCAACTGGAATTAGATAAGCAATTAATCCAATAAGTGATCCTATGATTAAAGAGCCCGCTAAACCCCCAACAACCATAGATAAATAACCAGGATGACGTATTATTGAATATGGCCCCGATTTAATCACTTGATGATTTTGATCACTTTGAATCCTTACAATAGCTTCAAAATGGCGATTGATTAGTAAACACCACTCTATCATAATCGAAGAAATGCAATATAAAAAAATCCCTACTATTACAAATTCAGAACTTAACAAAGACCAATTATATCGAGATACATCTAAACCGAGAAGCATAGGCAATACAAATAACATATAGAGAAAATATATTTTTATTAGCTTTTGATCCCATTTTTTCTGTCCAGATAAATCTCCAGCACGTCTATTTGCAAGTTCAGGTATTAATTTCCAATATATTATTCCAGAAATTACAGAATAGATCAAAACAATTCCATAATATATCCAAGCTCTTGAAATATCTAGTGTCCCAGCACTAAGAAAAAACACTACAGCTGAAATTATTGCCCAAATAAATTGACGTAATATTGTTAATTTACCAGATTTTGTAAGAATATTAATAGTATGAAAATTATTTTCACTTGTAGACATTATTCGTTTCACCTATCTTTAGATCTGTATTTAATTCCTACAATTCATAGAAAAAATATACGTAATTAGACAAAGCTAATTAATTATTCATTCTATATAAATTTTATAAAAGTATCAAAATTGAGAAATATCAATAAATTACTACAGATTAGTAAAATTAGCATAAATTTAATTTATATACCGTATTTTTTTTTTTAACTATGCCATATTTCTCAAATCAAAATAATCTTGAAATATATTATGAATTTATAAATGAGAAGGCAGATTTACCTCTAATTGTACTTATTCATGAATATGGGGCTTCATTAACTGATTTCAGAAAACAAATTCCA
>CAYPTZ010000239.1:0-5964 GCA_964413395.1 uncultured archaeon
AATATTATTTATAAATATAATAGTTATATTAACTCAATTTAAGTTACAACTACGATGAATAATAAATTGATAATTCATGATTATACTCGATGATGGGAGGCGACAAATTGAAAAATGAGATAAGAATTGAAAATTAGGTATATTATTGCAGGAAATCGACAAAAACTTTAATTAAAAAAAAGTTGATAGATCCTCTTATGTAAAATGTAGAAAAAATAAAAGACTAAATGAAAAATAAATTAAAAATTACCAGTTTCTTGAAGAAATTCATGATTTTTTATGAATTCTTCTAACTCTGAATATTTTTCTGGTAATCCAATTCGAACACCTGTTGATTCAATTTCCATTGCACTTAATGAAGCAGAAATCATCGCAGTATCGTGTAAACTTTTATTTTTAAGATATCCATATATTACTCCACTCATCGTGGCATCTCCTGCTCCTGTGGTATCACAAACATGTATTTTTGGAGGTTTTGTTTTAACCAACGTTTTTCCATCGCATATCCATTGTCCATCTTTCCCAAATGTTAAATTGACAATTTTCAAACCCCAATCAAATAATTTTTTCATTGCAGCTATATAATCGCCTGTAATACCAGTTATTATCTCAATTTCTTCGTCATTTAGGCTAGTTATGTCTGTAGATTTCATTAATTCAACCGCAGCTACCTTATTTTTTTTAATGATTGAAATTGAAGGGGCTCCAGCAATTAATCCTCCTGAATTTTTCACCTTTTTAATACACGTTTTAATAGCATTAATTGCATTCGTAGATGTAAGACTTGTCCAAGCAAAACAAGAACAATTTGTTATTAAATCTTCAGGAATATCTTGATCTGAAAATAAATCGTTTGCACCTTTATATGCTAATATCGATCTATCTTTATAATTTGAATTAATAATGATGACAGAATGCGCTGTGGAATCATTTGAAAAAGTTTTTACTCCCGAAGTATCAACGTTATGTTTGCGCATATCAGCGATACAGGATTTTCCTGCAGGATCATCTCCAATTCCTCCGATATATGCTGTTTTTAAACCTACGTTTGATAAATCACAAGCAATATTTGCAGCAGAACCACCAGGGAATGATTTCACTGAATTTACATTCAATTTACTTGAATTTTCAATTGCGACATATTTTTTTTCCACATTGTTTCGATCTGTTAATTCCATTCTCATTATATCATCAACAGCAAAAATTAAATCCATTGTGCAAGATCCTAATGCAACTACATCAAATTTTTTAATATTATTCATTTTCTTAACCATATTTTGGAATATTAATTTTTTATTAAGATTAATATAATTAATATTTTTGGAAATGATTAATTTAAAAATTTGATACTATCAATGAATAAATCTTTGAAATCTCTTCAATATAGCTTAATTATTTGCCGATACAATGAGATAGGATTAAAATCCCCAAAAGTGAGGTCTAGAATGGAAACTCGGTTAATAAAACACATCCATAAGATTTGTAAACGTGAAAATTTGTTAATTATCAAATCAGAGAGAAATTGGGGACGGATTATTTTTGAATTTAACCCAATAGATATTCCAAAAGCCTTAGAAATTTTCAAGTATATTATTGGACTTCATTCTTTTTCCCCTGCTTTAAAAATATTATCCGATTTTGACATTCTGGCTAATATATCTATTGAATTTGCTGATACTATAATTGAGGATGGTGAAACATTTGCTGTTAGATCAAGACGAATAAAAAGTTTCCAAAAAACATCGCAGGAAATTGATAAAATAATTGGAGCCAAAATTATTGATACATACCAAAAAACCAAAAATATCTCTGTAAAACTTAAAAATCCGGATAAAATTATATATATTGAAGTTCGAGATGATGGTATTTATTTATTTTCAAATATATTTTATACAATTTGGGGAGGAAACCCGATTGAGATTGATAAAGCTATGCTATCCTTATGTGAAGGTAAATTTGGAGAGTTAAGCGCTAATCAATTGATGATAAGGAGAGGAACAATTATTATTCCAATATTATTTACTCAAAATGATAATCAAATATTCAATCAACAAATACAATTGACTGATATTAAGGAAAAATTAGAAAAGATTGCAAAATTTTTTGCTGAACCACTATCCATAATTCAATTAGATTTAACTCCTCTCTTAAAGAATCAATACTATAAAGGTTTAAACATTGAATCTAATGACATCCTAAAGGTAAAATTATATTATTTTTTCATAGAAAAATTAAGAGATATTATAAATTTAAATAAAGAAATAATATATGCAAAAAAATCGATAGAAATAAAGGGATTAATTACTTCTACTCTGATAACAAATAAATCTCGTTATCAAATGGGTCAGAAATTAACTATGGCTCATTTTATGCCTTTAATAGGGTTGTTAGAACATAATATACAAAAATTAGAAAATAAAATTGAAGAAAAAAATACAACAGAAGATATGTCTGATTTTTCACTTGCAAATCTAATTGTTGTGGATTATAATAATAGAAATCATGAATTGTTATGTAATAAAACAAATGATAATAGAAATATTAATCATTTTGAAAATAATCAATTATTTGATACAGTTTTTGATAATGAAGATTTTTTAGATATAGTTGAAGAAATTTTAAAAAATAGAAAATTGATAAAATTATCTGGCAAAATATTAACCTAAGAGCGTTTTATTTTTTCTTTTTAGCTTTTTTATTGGTTTTTATAAAAACAAAGAATTCTCTCATGATATGTTTTGAACTGGAATCAAATATTGATTTATGGCTTTTGTTAAATTGAAAAAATGGATTTTCTTTTTCATCAATTCTGCTTGTATCTAAAAGTTGAATTTGTTTAAAACCTGCCGTTTCTGCTATTCGTCGAATCGGTAGCCCAACTTTTTGACCATCCGCTGTTCTAATTATTGGTGCTACCAAACATAACCTGGCATTAGATCTTAGTAATTTGAATGATTGTTTAATAAAAATTTCATATAGGGGAATTGATCTTTGATCTAATTCTTCCTTTAATTCAGCATATGCTGGAGGTTTTCTATAATATGGTAGTAGTACAGGTTCACTCACAATACCATCAAAAAAATTATTTTCAAATTTTTTATCGAGATCTTTTATATCAGATTCAAAAATTTGAGTCTTAATTTTTTGAATAGATAAATTTTGTTGTAATAAATTAGCCGTAAATTGAATATTGTCTAACGTCCCCATTACTTGGTCTTTCTTCTTATCTGCTCCATAAATCTGATAATTTAGCATATAAGCAAATTGAAGAATTGTTCCAGAACCACAGAATGGATCAAGTATTTTATTATTATTGGAAGGATTTCCAATCCCCAAAAATGAAATTAAGGTCTTTGCAAATTTAGGAGGAATACTTTGTTTAAATTGCTTAAAAGGCCTCTCTTCATCCATATCTTTTTGAAAATTACTATCTGATACTGTTAGTGTTTTTCCAATATACGTGCCTTCTTCTGTTAAACAATACATTATCTCAACTCTATTTTGTTCATAAAGTTGATATCTAATAAAATGATGAGGAAAAATTGGATTTAAATTTCCTGATTCGATATTTTCTTGAGGATATTTATAATAGATTGCTTGCTTCGCACCTTGCTCTTTTAAATATGTGTTGAAAAATTTGTTGACATAATGAAGAAAATATGAG
Organism: uncultured archaeon; assembly: GCA_964413395.1. GTDB lineage: Archaea > Asgardarchaeota > Lokiarchaeia > Sigyniarchaeales > Promethearchaeaceae > Lokiarchaeum. The sequence continues at coordinate 3,665 of CAYPTZ010000239.1, forward strand.
ACTAATACTTCTTTATAATATTCATCATTAAATATCTCTGGATAAATTGAATTTGCAATGAAGAATTTGTTATTTTTTATTTTTGGAAAAATTTCATATATCAAGTCTTTTAATGTATTGTCTATATATCTTCTGCCTGAAAACACCAAAGCTCTTTGATTTTCTATATCGGCATCTCTTGGAAAAGCATTCTCAAAAGTTTCTTTTTCAATAAAATCATAACATTTAGCAATTTTTTGAATTGATCCTAATTTTATCATTAATTCACTTAAAATTTCCAAAGATTTTTGATCATTTTGAAATTTCAAACTATCAAATTCAACTATTGCTACATTTGCAGAAAAATCAATGATACGACCTGAATATTTTTCACTTTGAAGATAAATATCTAATTCTGCTAATGCCAAACGCCAATTTTTACCAAGAATAAAGAGATATTTTTCCATTTCTTTTTCTAATAAAATAAAACTTTGAAAAGATTAGAATTTATGGGTTAAAAAAAAATAAAATTATTATTGATTTCGCGTATTTTTTAATCTTTGAATTTCTTTTTCTAAATCACTAATTTCCTCACTTGGTGCAACACCTGGAACAGATGGAAGCGATGTTCTCGTATCTATGGACAATTCTGCATCAACTTCGGCAAGGGCATTATCAACTTCTGCCTCAGACACTCCAGTGGCACTTGCATCGTCTTGCATTTCAAGCTCTTCAGTTGTTTCTGAGAACATAGATTCCATATTTCCAAATCCAAGGTCTAATTGGCCTAACATTTCTGCAATTTGGGGGGCCTTAACTTGCAATTGAAGTCCTGCTAAAACACCAACAATATCTTGTGCAACGTTTGAGAAATCTCCCATTGCTTTTGCTTGTTCTAATTTGAATTGTACACCATCTAACCGAACGCGAAAATTTTCCGTAGAATGAATCCACTTTTGAAATTGCAATGAATTTTTCATAAAAAGTTTTGATCCTGGAATGTCTCCGGATCTACGTCTATCAATTGCTTTTTTTCGTGCTATTTTTTGTTGGGCTTCCATTTTTTTAACTTGTCTTTGAAGTCTTCGGTTAAATATTTTTAAACTAGTAATTGTTGATCTAATTGGATCTGATCCTTTTTTCTGCCTATCACCATTAAGCCAAGAGGCAAATTTTTTCATACTACCCAAAATTTATCACTAATCTAAGTTATATCAAATTAAATTTATTAGTCTTTGTAGGTCCAATTATTGAAACTCAAATAATTTATTAGGCATTTTTACTCTTTTAAAATATAGTTAGAAAAAAGGAAAGTGAATTTCGTTGGGAAGCATCAAAAAACTTGCAGAATGGTTATCAGGAGATTATAAGACAGAAGAACAAACAACATCACCATTAATTAAAATCAAAGTATTCAATAAACGTTTAGCTCGTCAAATCAATAAAATGGAAATTAAAGAAAAGGTAGAGCGAAGAAAAGCAATTGAAGCTAGGCGAACAGGTGATATATTAGGATCTAAAGTTTTTATGAAAAATTCATTGCAATATCGAAAATGGGGCTATAGTTCAGAAAAATTTAGATTGCAAATTGAGAATATTCAATTTCAATTAGAACAAGCAAAAATTATGGGACAATTTACTAAAGTTGCTGAAGATATTTCAAGTACGCTCCAAGGATTACAAAGTAATGTTAGTATGCCAGAAATATCAAAATTATTAAAAAATATTGATTTTGGTTTTGAAACAATGGAAACTATATCAGAGGAAGCTACTTCTAACTTAGAAATGCAAGAAGAAAATAGCCCATCAGGTGTGTCCGATGATGAAGTAGAAAATGCTTTAGCCGAATTAGATGCTGAAATGTCTGCGGGATCAGCCTTCGAATTACCTTCTGTTCCCTTTGCGGAGACTTCAGAGGACGAAATCGATGAGCTGCAAGATGAAATTCAAAAACTTAAACAAAAACAAAAAAATTAATTTAATTTTTTCCTAATTTTTACTAATGAAAAAAGAGCAATTATTTGGTTATTGGACTGATGATTATATGTATTATCCGGGCCCTGATACTACATATAATGGGATAGTATTCTATGAAAATTCATTAGGATTAAAAATTGAGCGAACTCTTGGAAAACCTAATGAATACATTACTTTTCAATGGGATTATGATAAAAATGGTTTAAGTCTAAATACATATAAATTTCTTCGAATTAGTGGAAATAATGTAAGAAATCGACGTTTATTTGAATTCAAATATTCTAATTTAGAGATTAAAATTGGTTATCAGAGAACTTTAGATCCAACAAAGAATAGGGGAAAAG
>CAYPTZ010000240.1:0-5948 GCA_964413395.1 uncultured archaeon
ATTCCAATAATAAATAATCCCCACCAAAACATAATTTCCCCAAAATAATTGGGATGTCGTGAATATTTCCATAATTTCAAGTTCATCAATTGATTAGGTTTTGCAATTTTTCGAAATTCTTTTAATTGATTATCAGCAATGGTTTCAATCATAATTGATAAGATACAAATGATATATCCACTAATTTCTATATAATTTAAAGATGATTTATTGCCAACTGTAATTGGATAAACAAGCAAAATAAACTAGCAAGGTTGGCATCATTTGAATTCCAAAAAAATTAATCAACCAGAACCATTTAGGATTTTGTCTTCGGAATTCTTTATATCGCCAATCTTCATGGTTGATTCCCTTCCATCCTTTTATCCAGTTTCCAGTCAATCGAATACCCCATGATAATACTAGTAGTAAAACAATTATTTGTCGTATTGAGATTAAAGGATTAGCATCATAAAAGAAGAAAAAATAAAATGTAATAACAATTGGTTGTACAGACCAGTAAGGATCATATAAACTTGCATTTTTGAATATCATACTAAAGAAATAAACAATAATTGTGGCAATAATATCTGCAATGAGCGCAATAATAAGAATATGTAATTCTGAAAAGAGTAGGCTAATTAAAAAACCACCCAATATTGCAAATATATATATGAGTAAACATCCCAAAAGTGATAGCATAACATTTTTTGAATTCATAGTGCTATCTAATAATTTTATTTCTTGCATTTTAGTTATGATTCCTATTTATTCATATTAATATTAATTATTTTTAGTTTTTTTTTTTTCAAAAAATTACCATTTTGATAAATAATTCATTTAAATTTGTTCCTCAATTAAATATTATAGATTAATGTGAATAATCAAGCCCTTACATTAGAATTTCTATATGAATCTTTATATACTCAATATGGACCTCAAGGATGGTGGCCATTATTAAAATTAAATAAATTCAATGTTAATCCCACAGGCAGAGGAAAATTTACAGGATATCACCCAAATGAGTATGAATTTCCAAACGATGAAAAAGATATTTTTGAAATTATGTTAGGAACAATTCTAACCCAAAATACATCTTGGATCAATGCTGAAAAAGCCTTGGCAAATCTAGAGAAGTATAGCATGCTTGATATTCATAAAATTGATTTACTTTCTTTAGAGAAATTAGCACTATTAATCAAATCTTCTGGATTTTACAATCAGAAAGCGATTAAAATTAGAAACTTAACTAATTTTCTTATTAAAAATCCAATAGATCATTTATCTCATCAAAATACTGACATTCTCCGTCAAAAATTGTTAGCAGTAAACGGAATAGGACAAGAAACTGCAGATTGTATTCTATTATATGCATTTAAAAAGCCAATCTTTGTCATTGATGCATACACAAAACGTTTACTTAGCAGATTGGATTTAATTCCACCTGAATCTACTTATCAATTTTGCCAGAATTTATTTCATAATAATATACCAATAAATTTAGAAATTTACAATGAATATCATGCATTAATTGTACAGCATTGCACTCATTTTTGTAGATCTCAACCTTTGTGCAGTATTTGTTATCTAAATTTGAAATGTAAAAAAAATATAATCCTCAAACCAAAAAGCAAAAAAAAGCAAAAAAAGCCCCCAAAAATAAAATAAAGGAAATGAATTATCACCTTTTTAAAATTAGATTTCTATTGATTTCATGGCGCTGATAAGTCGATTAATTGCCTCTTCTAAAATTCCTCTTGGACATGCGATATTTATTCTTTTAAAACCCTTTCCTTCCTTCCCAAACCATTTGCCATCATCTAATCCTATTTTTGCCTTTTTGACAATTAAATCGTTTAATTTCTCTTCTGTTATTTGATATTGGTTAAAATCAAGCCATACTAAATAAGTAGCTTGAAGTTCGATAACATTAATTTTCGGTAAATTATGGCTTAAGGTTTCTTTTAGAAATCTAAAATTGGCATGAACATATAAAATCAGATCATCTAACCACTTTTTACCTTCTTTATATGCAATTTGTGCTGCAATTTTCCCAAATAGTGAACTACCTTCAAGGCCTAAATTTTTTAGATGACTTTTAAATTCATTTCGCAGTTTTTCATTTGGAATAATAATGTTTGAATGCTTCAGTCCTGCTAAATTAAAAGTTTTACTTATTGAATTACAAGTAATTGCAATATTTGCAAATTCATCGGAAATTGAAGCAAAACAAGTATGTTTATATCCTGGCATAATTAGATCACAATGAATTTCATCAGAAATGATTATTTTTTCATATTTTATACAAATATCTCCTAATTCAATTAATTCTCTTTTTGTCCAAACTCGCCCAATTGGATTGTGAGGATTACATAATATAACTAATTTTACTCTAGGATCTTGTATTTTTGTTTCAAAATCTTTCAAATCCATCGTATATTGTGCTTTATTCCAAATTAAAGGATTTTCTACAATCTGTCTTGTATTATTTTTGATAGCCTCAAAAAAGGGATAATAAACTGGTGTTTGAAGAATTATTTTATCGCCTGGATCTGAAAATTTTTGAATAATAAAATTTATTGCAGGAATAACTCCTGGTGTTGCACAAATCCATTGATTTTCAATCTCCCAATTATGTTGTAATATATACCATGATATTAATGACTGATAATCATTTTTTTTTGTAAAAGTATATCCATACAGTTGATGTTCAGCACGTTTTATTATTTCATCTTTTATACAAGGAGGACAATTAAAATCCATATCTGCTACCCACAATGGTATGAAATCATCATCAATTTCACCAAATATCCTTTTTAAAAATTGTTTACTCCATTTTACTGAATTAGTCCCTCTTCTATTTATAATTAAATCAAAGTTCCACTCTTTTTTTTGAGTCATCAATCATAGTTATTTAGAAATAAATTAAGTTTTGATATAATTTTCTATTTTTTCTATCAAATAATATTGGAATAATTTCATTTTTTTTTATCGCTGCAATTTAGATAAAAACATATTTCAATTCTAATCTATGCCAATTGAAATAAAATTTTCATGTAATTTCATTAATAAAGAAATTATCTCGTTAATAGGGAGAAATTATAGAGATAATATTTAATTGTTCATTCAAAAAAAAAAAGATAAAAAAGATTTCCTATATTAATGTGGTAATTTTTACAAAAAAACAAGAAAAAAAGAAAAATATTCTAACGGCTGAAAAAATTTAATATAAGAAATATATTCCTCCTCTTTTGTGATATCTCAATAGAACCATTTGAAATTGTTTAGTTTTTTTACTTTCAAATTGTTAAATTTGTTAACAAACAAGAAAATTTATTTTTTTATAAAATCCATAAAAAAATAAAAACATAGTTTGGGTGAAAAAATTTGAGTGGAACTACTAAATCAGAAAATAAAGAAAAGTTAGATATGTACCTTCACGCTTTGTCTGCTCAAAATAAAGGAGAAAGCGTTAATTCCCAAATAGTTTGCATATCCCAAGAAATAATTTCTTTAATGAATCAAATAAAAATTCAAAAAAAAGTTGTTCATAAAAAATATAATCGGAAAAAAGATAATGTAAACAATTCATTAATATTGATTAACTTATTATTATCTGGAAATCGGGCAACAAACTATTATAAAAGTTTTGGTGACCTTTCAGATTACGAGAAAAACCGAATCGTAAATGAACTTAATGTAATTTGTTAAAAAATATTTTTTTGGAAGTATTTTTAATTTAAGTTTTTTTTAAATATCTTCAATTTTATTTTTTGATTGAATAAAAAAAGAACTAATTGAAAAAAACTCTATTCCATTTTTACTGCGTTTTTAGTTTGGAAAGCAAGATATACATATATCGCTGATAAAATCCAAATGACATGTCCAATGATTAAAAATATAATATTTGCTATTTCTAAGGTCTGATCTGGTAATAATTTTGCAATAGAACCTAATAAACCCCAATAATATAAACCTATTGTGAATGTAATAATACTTCGGCCAAGATTTTTTGCCCGATTTTTAAATTCATCATCCATTTCTGTTTTTCGGAGATTTATCATCTGTTTTACCATTAATATTGTAGCAAATGTAAAAAAGATTAGAATTAAAAAGGTACCATAGGCCCAATTAGAGACAATATCAACATCTCCTGAATTCTTTTCTTTTACTATAATTCCATCAAGAGCTACTAATAAAATAATAATAATAATTGCACAAATCTTCCATAATGTACCCCATTTCAATGACACTTTTCCCATATCGATAATTTTTTCTTCAGATCCAAAAACTTGTTCATGTAAGTTTACTCCATTTAAAATTTTAACTGAAGCTGCACAATAAAACCATGCCATAATAATTCCTCCTGGCATTGCAAGATCTCTTAGAATATTAGCAATAAACAAAGAGGGGTATTCTATATTATATCCTTGGATTATTGGCAAAAATTCTCCACCAATTTGAACCAAAGGAAAAATTGTGCCTTCTGGAATAGATAGAGGTGCAATTATATAAATTATAGAATCAAATATCATGTACCAAATCCACCCTAAAATACCATATACAAAAAATTTATGAATTGGCGGTCTTTGAGAAAAAGAAATTTCTTTATATTTCTTATTTAGTGAAATCAATACAAATAAATACAGTATTACTTCAAATATTTTTACAGGTAGTAATATTATTTGATCATTTTCTATCATAACTTAGCTTCCTTTTGATTTATTTTCCTTATTATCTTTTGAATTGTATATTTATTATTCAAAAAAAAAAACCTATATAAGCTGGTATCACCATAAAAAAAAAGTTCCTATTGGAGTAAAGAAATAATATCAAACATATGATTCAAAAAAATGAAATAATTTCTGAATTTGAATCAAGTAATATTTCTAAAAAAATGCCTAGAATATTGAATTCATTTAATAATCATCAGATTAATAAAAGTCTTATTTTCATAGAAGTATGAAATTTTCTGAAATTTTTAAATGAATGAATCATTAAAATATATCAAATGAACGTTTATATAAATAAACGTCCTCTTAATAAAATTATAAATACTTGGTGAATCACCTCAATGGATTTTAGTTTAACCGAACAGGAAAAGATGGTACAAAAAGTTGTCCGAGAGTTTGCAGAAAAAGAAGTAGGTCCAATTGCTGCAGAAATTGATAAAACTGAAGAATTTCCTCGAGAAACTTTAAAAAAAATGCAAAAGATAGGAATTACTGCATTACCAATTCCAAAAAAATATGGTGGTGTGGGAGGGAGTGAGTTATCTTATTACCTCGCAATTGAAGAAATATCAAAGAAATGTGCTTCAACTGCGGTGGTTTTAGCTGCTTCTACATCTTTATGTTGTTGGCCTATTATGAAATTTGGAAATGATGAACAAAGAGAAAAATACCTACGTCCCTTAGTAGAAGGTAAAATTGTTGGAGGTTTTGGGTTAACCGAACCAGGAGCTGGAACAGATGCTGCCATGCAACAAACAACTGCTGTATTGGAAGGTGATCACTATGTCATCAATGGATCTAAATGTTTTATAACAGGTGCTGGGCAATTTGATCTATATGTCATTATGGCAATGACCGATAAAACAAAAAGAACACGCGGTATCAGCGCTTTTATTGTAGAAACTAATAGACCAGGATTTATTATAGGCAAAATTGAAGATAAAATGGGAATTCGGGCATCATCCACAGGAGAATTAATTTTTGAAAATGTTAAAATTCCAAAGGAAAATTTATTAGGAAAGGAAGGAGAGGGATTCAAAATTGCCATGGCAACTCTTGATGGGGGAAGAATTGGTATAGGTGCCCAAGCTCTAGGAATTGCTCAAGGTGCCATGGATGAAGCAGTTAAATATATTCAAGAACGAGTTCAATTTGGTAAAACAATCGGCAAATTCCAAGGATTACAATGGTACGTGGCTGAAATGGAAACTCGAATTTGTGCTACAAGAAATCTAC
>CAYPTZ010000241.1:0-5932 GCA_964413395.1 uncultured archaeon
CTCAATTAATTTTTCACTCAATCCATCGGGATATAGGGAACAGTTCTCCTGATTAATTTCATCCAAGGAGAGCCAGTAAGCATCAAAATGAGAACCATCACATTCATGTCCTGAAAGAATGGTATCATAAAGATCTTTTTGCTTCAAATGAGCATCGAATACAAATAGGATTTCATGTCCCTTTCGGCCTTCATACACAAATATATTTTCCAAAAAAAATAGAAATTTAATATCTGTAAGTTCTAAATAAAACTCTTCTAAAAATTCTCTGAAAAGGGCTTCTTTTCCAAACTCTCCAAATTCAATTCCTCCACCGGGAGGTCGATAAAATTTTTCTTGCTTTATTTTGCCAAACCATTCAATAACTAAAATTTTCTTCTGATAGGAACATAAGCAAATAGCTATTGGACGGATTAAATTCTGGTTCATAAAAAAAAGAAGGAGCGGAAAATTATAGTTTTTTTCATTATTAATTCATAAAAAATTTTTTTTGGATAACATATAGTAATAATTTAGCAAATAATCGGTATTTTATGAGATTTGAAGAGATTAATACAGAATAAATACATTTTTTTCCGATACTATCACATAAATTTAACCAATAAAAAAACAATTAACATGAAAAGATATTTTTATATTAATATTTCAATCTTCATTTAAAATTGTTCCAGAAATATATTTAACAACAATATTTTGTAATTGAGCATTTAATTTTGTAGATATGTCCAATTGAGTGAAGAAATCATTCAATTCTTTTATTGAGGGAAATATATTATCATTTTGGTTGGGTAGATCAGCAATTACTGAACTAAGAAATGAAGGATATTGAAAAGTCAAATTTTCATTGGTTTTTTTTTTTAAATCAATTTTAAATTCTGAAGAAATATTGTGATTAGTATTGTCCAATAAAATTTGCTCTGAAAAGGAAAAATAATTTGGTTGTAAATTTGAAATTTCAAGCATTTTTAGTAATTTTTGTTGCGAAAAAGCGAATAGAGGTATAAATTGTATTACACCAAATTGTTGTCCAATTAAAAGGTATTTTTGTTGTGATTTTGTAATTGCAGAAATAAATCCTTTGTAATGTAATTTTCTTTCTCCATATTTAAATTTGGAAATTTCTCGGGATTTCATGATTATTTGCTCTATAATTAAAAGAAATGCATAATATATATATGGAATAATATTATTTTTTTGTGGAATAACAGATTTTAATGATGAAATTAATTTTTGTACGGGAATTATTATGAGAGGTATTGGATCTGCATAATACTTAGCTAATTTCTGAATATTGGGAATAATTTTTGAATTCAGAATATTTTTATCTAGTGGATTATATGATTCTGAATTATTAAAAATAACTGGAGTAATAATTGAGCCTCTTTTTAGCAACATTTCAGCAGCAAACATTTCATGTGAATCACCTCTCCAAGGAATCAAAAGAGTATTTTGAGATTCAATAGGTAAACCGCCCCATCGCGTTGAGATTATTTTATGATAAATATAAGTTCCTTTTTCTCGAATTTCTATTTTAAATTTAAAAGTAGGGTTCTTTTTTTTAATAGAAATTTTTATTCCCTTTTCCCCAAAATGTTGTTTTATCATTTGATAAAATTCTTTCTTCAATTTTGAAACAGAGAAGGAATAAGAAACAGTAATTTTAAGAGCAATAGAGAATGAATCGCCATCATTTAGAAAATTACTTGCATATTTAAGAAAATCTCGTTTTAGGACCTCATATTTCCTATTGACACTTATGGCAGGGGAAATTGATTGAATTCCAATAATATAGCGAAATACTATGACTGCTGCTGAAATTTGGTCATTGGGAAAGAAAAAAACCAATCTTCCTTTGAGATTTAACGCTGATTGAAGATGCAAATGTTCCCGAATACAGATTTTCTTTATTGATTCAATCAACACATTAAACATTTTATTTTGATAAGGAAGAGACTTTAAAGAAATTTCATTATAGCGACATAAAATTACGCGATATGGAGCAGTCTTTAGAATTTCAAACGAAAGATTCATACAATAAAATAAATGTTTAATTCTCAAAAAAGGTAAGGTATAATGGCTTTTCTATCTTTTGGATAATCTTCAAAATGATTATGATACCACTTATGATGAGATATAGATCTAGGCATTAAATTAGCCATAGTCCAAACTGCAAAAACTAATCCAGTAAATGACCATGTTAAAATGGTCCATCCAATCCATTCAACAATTTCTCCAAAATAATTAGGACAGGAAATTTTCTCAAAAAGTCCACCATATGGAATTTTATAACCATCTTTTTCTTTAGGGTTACGAAGATGTCGCAAAATTGAATCAGAAGAAAGATTTATAAAATAACCAATTAAAAAGAGAATAACCCCAATTATAAATTGTGGTGTAGTTAACCAATCAATAGTATATTTATCGAGGGCAGAAAGGGTATAGAGATAGCGTCCTTGAATATAAGCATTAAAACTATTAAAAATAATTCCCATAGTTATGATAACAATTGGAATTTTTTTTTTTCCACGCATCAGAAATGGATAAATAAAAGCTCTTTGAATATAATGAATTTCCCAAATTACAAGAAAGATAATTAACGTGATTTCAGATTTTCTTTCGCTTATCAAGTAAAATATTAAAAAGAGAATTGGTGGTACAGATTCCATAATTATCCAACCCAATTTTTGATTTATCGCAGGACCCCATTTTTTTGTAGTGTATCTTCCATAACCTGCTTTAATAAAAAATAATGCAATAAAAACTGGAAATCCTATCCCTAAAACGACAAATTTAATTATATTATAAATCAAGGCTTCATCAATTAAGAGCATCGAGTGAATAAACTCTAATAATTATATAAAGTTTCATAATGCATTTTATGTAGATTAAAATATCAAGTTAAATGCATGCCTAATTTAGATTTTTATAGATAATTCATAATATTTAAATTCCTAAGAGTGTATTTTTTTTTATCAATAATAATTTGGAATATCGAAAAGGGAGAAGCTAGGGTTTAAGTAGAATATCAATTAATATTTACAAGGTGATATATATCTCAAAAATTTCACAATATGATAATTCAATTGAAGAAAAAGAAGAATTTAGTATATATCTTGAAAAAAAGTTGAAATTATTAGAAACAAAAATTCAAGAAAATCAAATTCAAGAATGTAATGAAATTATTAGAGATTTTACTGATAAATATTTTAACAATCATCCAATTAAAAATAGAATTGATTATCTTTTCAAAATTGTAAATTATCTTTGGATTTATGAAAAAATAGACCAAATGGTCAATCTCTTAATAAAAATTGAAAAGATTTTAAATAATGTCAATCTTGATGCAATAAAATGTTATAGCAATGAGGAACTAAATCAAAAAATTGCTATATTAAATTTCATGAAAGGTTGCTCCCATGCCATTAATTCTAATTTTAGAAATGCTGAATCTTTATTCAAAAAATCCCTAGAAATATGCACAGATCAACATCTTAAAGCTATAATTTTAAACAATATCGGAAGTGTTATGGAATTACTTGAAAAAAGTGATGAATCTATCACCTATTATAGGAAAAGTCTTGATGTTTTTAAAAAATTAGATGATTCTATGGCAGTTTCGATCCTATATAATAATTTGACTACATTAAATATCGAAGCGAGAGATTTTGATAATGGTATGGTATTAGGACGACATGCTTCTGAGATTCAAAAAGAATTACCCAATAATATAGTTTTAATTCTAATTTATAATAATTTAGGTCAAATATATCGTGTTTGGGGTGAAAATGACACAGCATCAGTATATTATGGAAAAGCTCTCGACTTTTATCATGAAATTCAAAAAAAAAAATCCGAAATTGATATGAAAATCAAAAATTATGAATGGATTCTATTACCTTGGTATTTTAACATCATTAATTTTAAAAATACAATAAAATATCAATCTTCTCTAATATTATTTCGTCTTGCATTAATTCAACAATCTCAAGGAAATTTCAATAAAGCATTTGATTTTCTTAAAAAATCTTATGAGATGGATGAAATTTTCGGATTTGATAACAAAAAAGCTCAAACTTTATTTCAGCTAGTGTATTTATTAACAGAAAATAAAGATCTTGAAGAAAGTTTTCCATATTTTGAGCGATTGCAAGAACTTTATGTTAATTCTTCTCAAAATATTGGAATAAATTATATATCATATTACTTTTTGCTTTCTAAAGCATTGATTTTACGAGGAAAAGAAAATATTAAAGCTTTTGCTGAATCTTTAGACATTCTTGAAGAACTTCATACTCAAAAAGAACGAATATCCTTTAATTTAACAAGATATACTCTTCTTTTTTTAATGGAAGCCTATTTAAAGGAGTTACAGTTATTTGATAACAAAAAGATATTTAGAAAAGCGAATTTACTTGTCTCTGAAATTGAGAAGTTAGCATGGCAAGAGAAATCAAATCAATTCTTAGTTCATACGAAATATATTAAAGCAAAATTAGCTTTGATTCAATCAAAGTTTAAAAAAGCAAAAGAACTCCTTGAGATCGGTTATACGATTGCCAAAAATAAGAATCTATGGGTTTATGCAGGAAATATTTATGGTGAGCTCAAAAAATTAGAAAATATTGGTGAAACGTGGAATGATTCCAATTTTAAGAATTTAACAATTAGTGAACGAATAAGATTATCAAATTTAGATGTAGCTATCACTAATGTAAGTCAAAACAAATTTGATCAATTAACTCAATTCCCTGATTTTGTTTTAGAGAATATAAAAATTGCTTTATTTAAAATGGGTGATGAAGGACCTCTTCCAGTACTTTCTGAGGAGTTAGATTTTGGGGATAAAAATAATGATATTCTTCATAAACTAGCTCTTTTTTACATAATGGTTTTAGGTCAAGGAAATTCACCTAATTTTGGATTTTATGGACCCTTACCTATTCCTGATATACCAAGTCATATTGCCTTAGCATATACCTTTACTATAGGAGATCGACAAATTATGGATCCACGAATGAGAAAAGGCACATTTGCAATATTAAGTTTCATTATGCCTGAATCATTTGTTCAGTTTTTTACAAATCGAGATGATATTACCCAAAAAATTAAACAAAGGTTATTAAATTTTAAGGATATTCATAATATTGATTTACAGATTCTCAGATCAATTAAGCTTTATTTTCTTGAAAAATAAAAATTTTGTATTTAACTAAAAGGAACCAAATCAAATTTTTTATAAATTTTGTATCTTTTTTATAATTTATTAACTAATAACGAAAATCTGAATATTCATGCCTCAAAAAAAGAAAAAGCTTTCATTAGAAGAATTTCGTACTCAGCTTGGAATAACTAATACTTCAAATAATTCTAAATTTAAGAAAAATGATGTAGCAAATAAAAATTTTAAGAATAAACCGAAAAATTCGACTAAATTAACAAAATCACAAATTAAGATCAAAATAAGTCAATTGGAACGTAGAATTATGGAAGGAAACCTTAATCCCGAAGAAGAAAAGACGATTTTAGCAGAAATTGAAGAATTGGAAAAACGAAAATAAAAATTTGTTATTTGGATGTGATTTCATAGCAATATTTATTTTTTTTAAGTTTGTGAAAGGATAGGATTTCAAGCAATATTAATTTTCAATTAAACATTAAAATATTAAAAATTATTGAAAGTAAAGCATTATATATTGAAATCCACGAACTATTTCTAAATAATATCTTATTCTAAAAAAAAATATTTTTCTTTAAAATGGAAGTAAAATTTATAATATGAATTTTTACTGAAAATTTTAAAAATTATCTAATTTCTATCAAAAATTTAAAAATATCTTCAAATAATTTGAATTAGATGTTTTTTTTTTAATCAGAAGAAAATGATTTTAAAGTAACAAAAAATTTATTGATATTATTGAGAATTTGTGATAAA
>CAYPTZ010000242.1:0-5879 GCA_964413395.1 uncultured archaeon
TGTTTTATTATAATCTCCACACATATCACCCTTTTTGAATTTTAATGAGGTTGATTCATTTTCTGGAAACCCTTCAAATGAGTCAAAACCAAAAATTCTTAAATCGACATCATCTAATTTGAATTCAATGCTTAAATCATACATGTGTTTTAAAGAAAATCCATTAAATACACCAAATTCAAGATAATCACCATGAATCCTATCATGACGAATAAAATGTACACATTTTTTTAATGCTAATTTATATTCATTATAAATAAATTCATATTTTGTTTCCATTTGACAAAGATAATAAAAAAAGGGAGACTATGCTCCCTTTTCTAAAATTAATCTTGAATTTCCATCTCCACAAGTATTTTATATTTCTCCAAAATTCTATCAATTGTTCGTTGATATGTATGAAGTGGATGTCCTTCTTCAGGATACTTGTTTTCAGTTTGAGAAAAAGCCTTACCTCTTGCCAAACCATATGCAGCATACATCATACGCAAGTCTTCTCTGTTGGTTCGATGTTTATATGTTGCCTCATATGATGGTATTTTTCTTTCACCAATCAATTTTTCAGTTTTTCTCTGATTTTTTAAGAACTTTTGTTCTTCAACTTTTGTTTTAATATCGGTTTTCATTTTTGCGATATCTGTCTTTATAATAGTTTCCATAATAATGTTTTATTTAAAATTAATAATTATTGTAAATTAAATTTGAGGTCACAAATTGTGATGTCAAATTTTCGATTCGCAAATCACGAATCTAGGTCTGAACCATTATTATGGTGGTCTAATGTTTATCTATTTGTCTTTCATAATCATAAAATTTAAGTGCAACTTTAATATTAAAGTGCGAGTTTAATTTTCATACTTAGCTTTTAATCTAAAATACTCTAAATGTTCTGCTTCTTCAAGATTTCGTTCTTGTTCTTCTTCCTCTTTTTCTGCTTTACGTTTAGCAATGAGTTCATGGGTCACATCTTCTTGTGGTAGAAATTGGTCTTGGATATCAACACCGATTTCTTTTTCAATTGAGATAATGCTTCTATCATCAGCATCTTCCCATCTTGGTGACTTGTAGTCAGCATATAGGTCATTGACCCAATCCTGAACTTCTTCTGTGGTTTCAACATCGTGGGTTTCTGTATATGTTCGTCTACAACATCCACAACGGTAACCATTACCTTGTTCATACGTAATTCTGTACATAATTTGAATTTTTAAGTGCCAAATCTAATTTATCAGTATGCTTTCGCATTTCAGGAGTACCATAATAACAAATAGCAGTTAATTGGTTGTCGATGTCGGGTTCAGTAAAACCAACAATATCAGCACCATTGTCCTGTAATTTGTAAAATAGTCTTTGGAGTTTTTCTTCGTTATCAACTGATAACGATATAAGATAATTACTATCTTGTTTCCAATCATTGAATTGATTGGGGAATTGATGTGCGAATTCGGCAATTGAATGTCCAGTCTGCACTAACTGATAACCTGCTTCGAGGTCCTTTCTCGTTACTGTTACTAATTTTACCTACTTCATGACTTTGTTTTTAATTGTTTTTAAAAATTTCTTTTCTTTTATACTTATATATACGACAAAGATATAAAAATGTTACAAAAAACAAGATTATTTTTATTTATTATTTAATAAAATGTCAATTTCTTTTTTATCTTGACGTTTTATTTTTGTTCTTGCTCTGGATTTTTCATCATTTCTTTCTGTCCGTAATTGTTTTCTTAATGCCCTAACTCTTTTTGCATTATGCCAATGTTTGCCTTTTTCAAAATCATCCTGACTAATATCATTATCAGGAAAATGCATTAGTATTTCATTTTTACCAGCAATTTTATTTGCATCATGAATAAAAGGAGTTAATTTTCTTTGAGGTTTTCTATCACAATATTGTCCAAAATCTTTTTTATGACTTTTTAAGTCTTTTTTTGTTCTACTCATTTCATAAATTTTCTTTTCGTGATTCTTGTGGGATTCGAACCCACGAATGCTGTTTTAGAGACAGTTGTTTTACCGCTAAACTAAAGAACCAAGTATTATTATACGAAATTAATTAAAATATGTTAGTCATCATAACCACAATCACTATCTGAATGACCCCACCCAACATATTCAATAACATTTGGTTTGGTCATATCGACATTTAATTCTTTTAGTGGCTGCGTATATTTTACTTTACGTCCTTGATGTTCACAAAGTTGTTTATCAGCCTGTTCTTCATTCTCTGCCACAACTAAAAGTGTGTGAAGATAACAAGGATTTTTTGATTCGATTGTTGCTTTAAATAATTTCATATTATATTTTTTTGTAAAATTTGTTGTGTTGGACTCCCGATTCTCCACCAACTCCTTTTCGCTGATTCAGTCCCGATATCTGAACGTTAAGGAATACTGACTAACGAAACATGCAATTTATTTATCGTATCTCATTACACCATCAACAAATATTTTAAAGAACTTTAGTCTCTTAAAAAACTGTAAACACCTGTAGTTTGATAACTACCTTCTTTATCGGGTTCTTGGTTAGGATGATTTGATGAAATAAATTTGAATCCTTTAAACCTTCGTGATGAAAGTATTTCATCAATATAAACGGTTTCAAGCGGGACTCCAATTACTTCAGCAAATTCTTTTGCCAGTGCATATGCATCAACAATATTGACTGCACCACCACCAAAATAACCTAATGTCCAGTAATTTCGTTTTAAATCGGTATCAAACCAAGATTTAAAATCACCATGTTCTTTTCGATTGTAACTCATTTTTTAGATTTTTTATTCGTCTTCAAAACCAAATATATGTTTTCTAATTATAGCGTAATTACTAAAACACATTAACATTATCTTAAATACACCATTTACTTTTGCCACTTGATAAATATATTTTTCACCTTCCTTAATTTCTCTCTGAAGTTCTAATGCATTTATCCTCCATTCCTTTCGTTGTTCAGGTGTCGTGTTATCCAAAATATAGACAAATCCATCACAATTACGGTCAAATTCCGAAACAGGATAAGTTCGTTTTAATAATTCAAAATCTTTCATTAAAATTCTCTAATATCAATATCCAAATTAGCTGGACTGAATCTTTCAGGGAGAAGTTCACCTAATGTACTTTTTCTAATCACACCATCTATATTAGCACCGAATATTTCAATAATTCCCTTCCCTTCTATATCGTATTCAGTAATATCTTGTAGGCATTGTGCACATGGAAATGGTGCTTTGGGGTCGTCAGTTATAACAAGTATTGCAAGAATTTCTCTTTCACCAGCCATACACGCATTATCTAATGCAAGTTTTTCTGCATGAGTACTACGATAAACAATGTTTTCAATGTTTGCCCCAACATAATATTTATTAGTGATTGTTAAAACACATGCACCGACCTTATATTTAGAATATGGGACATAAGCATTAAGTCTGACATTCATCGCCTTAGTCCACATATTATCGATTAATTCTTGGTATATCATAGAATCGATTTTAGGTTGATAAAATTTTAATTATATTCTCAAGAGCATTACCTTTTCTTGTTTCATCTCTTAATTCATTAATATCCACTAAATTTAATGACCATAAAGCACCTTGAATAAATCCAATCCACCTATTCCTTTTATCAGGTTCTTCAGGTAAGTTATCAATCATCCATTTCAAATATTGGATTTTATTTTCCATTTAATTTTGATATATGTCTTTCGGATGCTCACAATGAATGTTTCTACCATTAAGAACAAAAAGAACCAATTCATCAAGTTTTTCACCAAGTTCCCATTGATCTTTGGCTGTGGCTTCAATAATTTGATTATGAACATTTATTTTTCCATACACCACAGGATTACCTTCAGAATCACGTTCTCTTCGGATTGTACCATGAAAACATTTATCCCGACCATTTTTTCCAGCTTTTGCCATAAAGACCTCGGTAATTTCTATTTTCAATTCTTTTTTCATAATATTATTTTGGTAATTATACGAAAATGATTAGAAAATGTTACAATTTTGATTAAATTATACATTCAATTGTTTCAATACTTCATTGAATTCTTCATCTGAACCACTGAAATTCTTTCGGATTTCATCAATTGGTTTCAGTTTCCCTGAAAATTCTCCGTATGCATCTTCGTAGATTACAATTAAGAATTTCTCATATTCACCACTAAATGGTTTGAGAAATGTTACTGCATCAAATTCTTCAGTAACGGTAATTGCTTTTCTTAGATTACTCATGACATGCTGGTTTTAATTTTTTTGTTAATACTGTACTAATCCACTTATCACCAAATTTTGGTGGTTTTGTTTCTTGATAATAAATTATTTCCCAACCTTGTTCTCCTATCTTATTCAATTTATCAAGTAATTCTTTGGAATAATTGAATTCAACCACAAATCTATTATATTCCCACATAATTTCTGTTTCATATAAATACAGAAAATTGGAAATGCGGAAGGAGAGGGATTCGAACCCTCGGCACACATAAAAACGTGCAATGGATTAGCAGTCCATCCTGTTCAACCACTCCAGCACCCTTCCTTAAAATTTCAATTTACAAAAATCTTTTGCATATTTCATTTTGTTATTTATTTTTTTAGGGTCATTAACTCTTAACATCAGATATTTTATTTTTTGGTGGAAACATTTCAACAATCTCTTCATTGGGGTTGTGCATCCCATACGAATCAATACATTGATCGTAATACCATTCCACCAATTCTTCTTTTACAAATCCACGAACAGTACTACGAACATTATCCCATCGTTTATTATTCATTGCCGTCAATATAATTTTTTCCAGTTGTGCTGCTGTTGTTGTTGCTCTATGTTCTCCAATTATGCTCATGATTTTTTTCTTCTTTATGTCTTAAAATTACATTCGTTGAAATCCTGTAAGCCAATACTGCTTCCTGATTATAATGTTCAATTGTGAAATCGATTATTTCTGAAATTTGGTGTTCAATGCAGACAATTCTACAAGATATCATTCGATCAATATAAATCTTTCCTGTTGGACTAATCCACTGACCTTTGGCAGTTTTCATAATGGTCACACCACCAGTTGTTTTTTTAACAAAAGCATCCCATTCTTTATGGTGTTTGAAACTGAACTTCTGATCTTTGTTGTTAGATGCAGGAACTAATATTTCCCAAAGTTCTTTATTCATGATTTTTAATTTCGATTGTTGCACCAATTTCTTCAAATTGTATTTTAATTGCTTCGGCTTGCCATTGTGGAATAAATTCTTTTAAATAACAAGGAGCACTTTCCATTAAATCTTTGGCATCCTTAAGTCCAAGACCAAATTGTTCCTTAATTAATTTCACTACAGCTAATCTTAATGACCCCGTTTCTAACAAAATTAAATCACAATCCTGATTATTGAATTGAGAACTTGTTGTAGGTATTGCGCCAAATCGATAAATAGTTGCGCTTATATTGTTTTCCATAAGAACACTAACTAATTCATTAATTTCAATGGAACTCAATTTAGAAATTTCTTTCACTAAATTTTTGATATTACTCATTTTTCACAAATTTATCATATAATTTTTTTGACATACTTAATTCACCGTTAAAATAAATCTAACATTATCTACAAGCAGTAGATTCTGTGTTTATTTCTTTGTAACAGACACCGTATTGTCCTGTGAGAAATCGATTTAAAATGTTCTTACCTGCATTTATATCTGCATTGTCTGCGTGACCACACTTTAGACACAAGAACACTTCTCCATTTCGATTTCCCCTATCGGAATGACCACATTTCGGACAAGTTGTACTGGTATAATAAGGACTAACAGTTCTGAACGAAATACGATTTAATTCACACTGCATTTCAAGTCTCTTTAACCAGTACTTCCAATTCCAAGTTCCGATAG
>CAYPTZ010000243.1:0-5875 GCA_964413395.1 uncultured archaeon
TTCAATTTTTTCTTCCACAGGTGGAGTTTCTGGTTCAGGAGACCAAACTTCTTCAACTATTTCCTCTTTTATTTCTTCTTCACCTGGTGGTATCATTCCATTAATTTGATATACTAACGCTTCTTCTAATTTAGTAATTGCTCCACATTCAACACATCTAAAAATATGTTTTAAACCAATATTAAATTTCCATGAATACAGTGCTGCACAACATTCATGGTAGTTATTTCCACATTGAGGGCATTTCCAAATATCTTTTTCATCACTACAATAATCACATGATTTTTTTGAACATAATATACATCTTTTGGTAGGATCTTCAGTTTCTACTAAGGTTTTAGAAATATTTTCATAATAACTTTTTTTATCCTTCTCTATTTCTTGACCTCCTTCTTCTCTTAAATCAGGTAAAGTTTTATTTTTTGCCAAACCTACAAATGTGATTTTAAATTCTTTTGCATTTGATACATAAAATAAACCACCGGATGTAAGTGTTGATACAATTCTTAATTTAACATCATCTGGATACATATCTTCTTTACCAATTCGAATGATATCAATAAAAGTCGGAAATGTTCTAACTGTCTCTACCAATGCCATTAAAGCTTCTGCATATTCAGATCCTTTTTTACTTGGACTATCGGTGATACAAATAACTCGAAAACTACCCAAAGAAATAGCAGCTTTTGAGGCAAGGAAAGAAAGGCAATAAAATAATCCATTTTCAAAATTTGATTGTGTTTGTTCTCTATTTTTCCATCCTTCACCAATATTATGGACTAATTCTTTAATATCTGTCATTTCATCTGATAGTATCGGTTCATTTCCTTCAGTAAATTGAAAAATACTAAATGAGGTTTTTGGATTTTTTTTTATTTTTTCATCTAAAAACGTTTGTATAGATTTGACAATGTCTTTTTTACTTAGAATGTCAGTGGTTAAATCTAGGTAAAAAACAATTGATTCTGGGTTTTCTGTCATTTAATTTCTTTCCTTTCAATTCAAATTTTTTATTTAAGTATGATATTCATTTGAATCGTTAAAACATAATCTTTGGATGTTAGATTAATTAATTATTTTTTTTAATAAATCCACTTTAAATCGGATAATTAGAAAATTATTAATTTCAAAATATAAAATAGTTATAAAAAAAACTTAAGATCTTCTAATTAGTTTCGATCAAAGATTCAAGATGTATTGTTCGATTTCATTCATAATATTTTCCCATTTAACTTGATGGTGAACTACAAATACCCAAGCATCCAAATTACGACGATTATTTTTTATTTTATTGCGTACAGAGGCTTGATCACAACTTTTTAAAATCTCAAAGATAGATTCTCGTGTTTCATTTGGATTTACAAACATTATTTGTTCAGCATGAGCCATTAAATATTCCCTTGCAGCTCCATGCCCAATTACTCTACGCAGGAAATGTTTTATTTGCTTAAATTTGAGCTCTTGAAAGTTATTGGTAGTTGGCCCATCAGATATTTCCCTATAATTAAAAAGGAGTTTCCCTTTTGTGTCAGTATATTTTTTTAGTGCATTTATAAAGATATATGTAATAGAATCTTTATGCATATGCATTGATTTTTTATATAAACGATAAGTAATTCTTATTAATTTTTCTAGACCCATTTCTGCATTTTCATGACTTTGATCAAATATTTGAACAAGTTTGTCCAAATTTAGATGAATTTGAAGTAATTCCTCAATTTGACCGTGATGAGATTGAATTATTACTGTTATTTTTTCAGTAATTCGTCTTAAAACTTTTTTGTTGTGTTTAGGCAATGATGTGGTCCCTTTTTCGACCTTAAGACTAAGCATTTGGAATTTTTGAAGGAGATCTGTCAAACGAGAATATAATAACATCCCAGTGAAGCATGGATCTTTTGGTTTTCGTTTCCAGTGACTCAATTCAACAAGAGGTTCAAAAAGTGGTTGCAAGAGTTCATACTGAGAGCGCTTCAATTTTTGCCTAATTTTCTGTATCTGATATTGTTTGAGATCATAATTGCCCCTTAACGCTGCCCTTATTTGAGTAACTATGCTGGAGTCAATAAGCTTCGGTGCTTTAAGGACAAGATTATAAAAATGATAATGACATAAACAATGAGGGATCTCATCAAATATAGCTTCAATTGCTTTCCTTTGGGCAGGTAAAGCATCTGAAATAACGCCAATAATGGGCAGACATAACTGAGATGCAATTTTAACCTTTAAATTTACAAAAAAATTTTCATATGTTTCCTGTTTTCCATTGGGCATTTTCAAGACTCCCAATGTCAAGCCTGTCCAATAATCATGAGCAACTAGTATTCCTTTTCTTCCTTTTAAAGGTTCCATTACATCTACACAAATAATAGTTCCACCATGAGATTTAATGGTTTGTAGATAAGATTCACGAAATGTTTCTGCAGATGCGTTCTCGTAAGTCTTCAAGATTAGTTCCACTGCGGTATGATCAATACTAATTTCAAACCGATCGGCTAAACGAATCGAAATTTCATTGTAAGTGGCATGTTCCTGCCAGCGGATTCGAACCACTTCTGTTTGGGTTTCGTAATCATATGTCATCCGAGGGCCAGCATAAGGATTTGGAGGAGTAATTAAATGCTTCATTCTCTTAATACATCCAGATTTACGACATCCATATGTTGGAATAGATACAACATAAGTTGAATGAAGCCCCACAAGTTTTACTTTACTTCGTTTACAAATTCCCATCGGACGTTTGCATCCAGGACAAATGGGTATGATATCTGAAGAGATTACTTTAACTTCTCCATGATTACGACAAATATTCTTTGCGAGGGCGGAACTCATTAAATAATGAAACATATTCAAGAATTTAAAGATTTCGGTCAACTAAACACTCGACAATAATCGCTTCAAAAAGGAGAAACTAATTGGAGGAAGTTAAGAAAAAAAAGAAAAAGAAAAAATATCAAATTTATAATCCCATTAGTACTGTCGATATTCCAGAACCAATAGAATATTGAGGGTGATATTCATTTCCATCCTCATCTGTTAACTCAACATAAGAATTTATATAATTAAATGCTTCATTAATTGCCCAAAAACCATCAGCATTATAATAATTATCTCTGATATTTTTATTGTTGAAACTATCTCTTAAATTTAGGGGGAATTTTTTATTTGATACTTCATCGATTTTACAGGCAGTATAAATAAATCTATTATCACCTTCCATATCGTTTATAAATCCTTCTGAATGACAAGTACTCATGAAAACCGATAATTTACCCGTATCAATAAAATTAATTAGACCACCTAAAACACTATCATCATAATAAATAGATCCTAATTCAAATAATGTACTTTTTTCATCTGAATTATCTGAAGCAGAATTATCCATGCCATGACCACACCATACAAGTGTTACTTGGGAATTAGAGTCTATTTGATCTCCTATTTCTTCAAATGCGTTTCTAACACCATAAAAATCGGCTTCATAATTTTTAACTCCAACAATAGAATCCAATTCATCAATTACAATTCGTATATTATTAGCTGGATAGCCATATGTATAACGAAATGTCAAATACCAATCATCTATTAGGTCTCTAAAATCTTCAGTACTATCTTCGCCATATGTAGATGATGCAGCAACTAATATTGCATACTTATTTGCAGCAGGGGGGCTATTTGGGTCAAAACCCTGTGTGATTTCGAGGCCATCATTCAATCCGTCATTGTCTGTGTCCTTAATCAAAGGATCAGAGTTCCAGATAATTTCAATACCATCAGTTGCTGTATCACCATCAGTATCAATTTTTAATGGATCAGTATTATATATAAAAATTTCTTCATAATCTGATAAACCATCTCCATAACTTAAAATTGGGCTTCCACTTTTGTAATATGGATCTGAATCTGTTTTACTTGGATCTGTTCCATAATAATTTTCTTGATCATTAGTCAAACCATCCATATCATCATCTGCATCATCAAAGACATGGAAACTAAATACTTCATAATCTGTAACATATCCTGCAGTACCATGAACCATTCCATAAGGAGTTGCTTGCCAATATTCCTCTGCCCACTGAACAATTTTAAGTTGATAATCTCCACTATTCATGTTTGCTATGGTGTAAGTTCGTGTACCTGTTCCATCAGGAACATTTGTATTAAGTTCAGTCCAACTTCCTCCTATTTCTTGCAAATAAAGTCGAGAACTATAATCAATATATGGATACTGATAATTAACTTTCCATGTAACAACCATTTGTTCACTGACTCTGAAATTCGTTGTACTACAACCAAGATTTGAAATAGTGGCTGATGTTTTTGAGATCATTTGATTTGAAAAAAGTGCAAAGAAAAAGATCCCTATAATAAATAACTTAGTTTTTTTATTTTTCATTTAATTCACCGTTTTTTTATACGAAGATATAATTTAACTTGATATCAATCTTCATTCTAAAAAGTGAAGGGAAATAATATAAAGAGGTTTGGGAGAAAAACAGAAAAAAAAGACGCTATTGTCGTGAAAATTAAAAGATTGCATATAATCAATGTTTATCAATCAATTTTCTATTGGATAGATATAAAATAATGGAAATAGATGAAATTATTAAAATTCCAAATGAAAAACCACTAATAGAGGCTTTTGGTCTTACATTTATGCGAACTATTTCTTCTTTTATATTATCACTTTGATCAAATAATACTAACTTTATTTCATAGTTACCTTCTTTTAGTCCATCCAAGGGTGTTATAATTTTTGAATCCATTGACCAAGTTCCATTTTCAATCATCATATCCCCTAAATAGATTTCATAATATTTTGGATAGTCGTCATAGGTATCCCATTTGATCTGTTCTCCTATTTTTCCTTCATCAATGTTGAAATCTTCGATTTTTCCAATAATTGGCTCTGTGAGATCTACTAAATTTAAGTGAAAATCATATTTTCCTATTTCATTTTCTATATCTTTAAATTCGATTGAAAATGAATGATTTCCTAATGAAAATCCACTGAAATCACCGAATGAAACTGTTTCCCCAGAAATCCATGCTATATTTTCATATTCAGAAAGAATCTCACCATTATGAAAGATAGAATATGTTGTTGGGTTATCATCAATAACCACCCATTCAAAGGAGCTGTCAAAATCATTGTAATCAAGAGTTAAATTCTCTGATTTATATAGGAAAGTTGGAAATAGATTATTTTTTACAATACTAACCTGATTTTGTTGCCAATTTCCTAGAGAATCATTTGCTATTAAAGTAATATTATGAGTTCCATATGAAAGGTTACTGATTGATAAATTGTAAATAAATAAATCTTCCCACAGAAATTGTTCATCAAGAGTCTCATCAATATAAATTTCAAGATTGCCTGGCTCGTCATCATTAATAGTCCAAGATAATGGTAAGGTGTCTAAACTGGAATTATAAGATGATTCAATTGAAGTGATTAATGATATTAATGGTTTTGGTGTAAAAACATCAACTAAAGTTGTATTTTCTACTTGATTTCCATATTCATCTTTAACTATACACTTGATAACGAAATGGCCAATAGGTAAATCATCAATATTTAATGTAATATTTCCTCCATCCCATAGTTGTAAGTTTTGATTATTTCCATTGATTTCAATTTGATATGATAAAGGATCATAATCAAATGCCTCCCATTCAATATAATTGTTTACTGAATCAACATCAATTAAAAGGGAATTGTTCAAACATTGAATTACTGGATTCATTGTATCAATGATAGTAACATTTGTACTGTGAATTACATCATTTCCACTTGTATCATATGCTGTGAAATTAACTGTATGGTTACCTGGTAGAAGATCTATTGGAATATGATAATGAATAGGTTGGTTTG
>CAYPTZ010000244.1:0-4971 GCA_964413395.1 uncultured archaeon
ACTCCATCATTTGAATGATTAAAAATGGAAAAAATTAGAAATTACTTATTTTAAAGACATGGCTTTTTAAACAGAGATAACAAAAATATACTTGAGAATGACAGATATAGTTCAGGTAGATCAAAATAAAAAACCTTGTCCTCTAAAAAAAATAACTTATGGATGGATTTTGGTATGTGTGTTTATTTTGGTTACAATTATATCCTATATTAACAATTCTGCGAAAATATCAGAAAACAATATTCAACTTTCAATAGAAAAATGGAAAGGGAATGGATGGGTCTTCTCAATTGTAGCATTCATTTTTCTTGTAATATCTATTTTCAAATTTTTTAAAAGAGGTATACAAACCTCATTAGAAAAAAGAGCATCAGGTAAAAAATTATGGTTAGTAAATTTATCATTAGATATAATACTACTTTTTTGTGTAATAATAATGGCTATATCATCCGTGAACATGATTAATCATTATTTTAATGTCTATAATTCAAAACCAGATGAATTTACATATATTAATTTGTTTCAGTCTGAATCTCATCCACTTGAATATATATATCCCTTTTGGAGGGATAAATTTATTCAATTAATCTTTTGGATCATATTATTTATGTTCACAATATCTAATTTTAAGAATCAGGAAAAATTTTGGATAAAATTAGTCCCTTTTTCATGTAGTATAGGATTTTCTATATATTTTTGGTTATCAGAGTACAAAAATCCAACAAATATTGCTCAAAAAAATCCACTTTATCAACTAGGAACCATAATAGTCTGGATCTCAATTATTTTATTAATTTCTTTATTTATTCTAAAATTTGCCCTCTCTATTAAAGAAAAGATTAAAAAAAGTTGTCGGAAATGTCAATTAAAAAAGATAAATAAGAATATTCATAAGATACAAAATGAAGATAGACAAAAAAAGATATTATTAATAGAATTGAAGGAGATCCAAGAAAGGATATTGAAATTGAGGATAAAAGGGAGAAATGAAAATTCACTAAGAAATGATTATAAACGGATTCAAGAAAAGATATTTAAAAAGAAAGCTAAAAAGATACAAGAAAAAATAAATAAATGGGATCTAAGTATCAAGCTTAAAGAAAAAAAAAAAAAAATACAAAAAAAAATAGAAGAAGATGAAATAAAAAAGGAAGCGAGAATAAAGACAAATAAATCTATCGATTTTGGAATAATTGGAGTTAAATTTTTAGGGACTGCCTTCATTGGAGTAGTAGATAGTGTTTATTTTGGTGGATTACATTTTATAAATATAATCATCTTTATAATAATGATGTTAAGTGATTTATCTGGTGCAATTTGGTTAATTTCTCGAAGAGTTGAAATACAGGATATAGATTACGACATAAAAACTTCAAGAATATTAGTCGGAGGGGCATGGGCATGTCTTTTTTTCAATATAGTGATTATTCTAGTTAAAATTTTTGTTTTACGTAGCGTTGCACAAATAAATGGAATATATTTTTTTGGTATTGTCAATGTATTGATAACTTTCTCCTTATATTATTGGGTTTTTATGATTTGGCCTTATTTAATTAAAAAGACAGATCCAACTATGGAGTCTCCTTCAATAAAAGCATCATTCTCAACTCATATTCTTCGTTTGAGTATTTTATTGGGCATATTTTTAATGCTCATTATCTTTTTACTAAATATTGGACTTTTTATTTCAATCCTCATCTTTTTTTTAATAATATATGGTGTAAATAATCAAATAATAACTTATGAATCAATCAGAGCGATGGGAAATAGAATTAGGCAAATAATCTCTTGGATTATTTGGGGATAATATCTAATTTATATTAATAATTCATAGCCCAATTCTCGGCAAAGTGTCGGTTCATGATTTGAAAAATAGACATATATCAAAAGTGAAGCAAAGGCATCTTCTAAACAATATAGAAGAACATCTTGCTCTTTCTTACACATTTCACAAGTCGGAAAATTGGTTTCAGATAATATACTATCAAGACTAACTTCTGATAAATTAAAGAAAGTATCCCCAGACATATTGTGTTTTAACATTGGGCAACCTTTTCTTGTGAAATTAACAAATTTTTCAAAATGTTTCAATCCTTCACCTGAAAGGTTATGTGCATACTTAACTTTATAATTTTTTGCAGCATGGAGAATATCTTGAGTATTGATTTGAAAATGTCCTCCATCTTTTATAATTTGTTCTTCACCTTGATTCGTTCCATGAGATATTACTTGAAGACTTGAAAATGATTTCAACCAAGTACTCATTTTTTCCATTAGACTATGGTGAGAATTATTAATTGGATAAATATCTTCGACAGAGAATAGTTTAATGGAAAATGAAAGATCTGTTTGAATTAACACACCTAAGATACAAAACACACGATTGTGCCACTCTTCATTATCAAATGCGATTACTTTAGTATGATGAGTTTTAAAAAAAGTTAGAAATTCATCTCGATATTTATCTATATGAGATTTAATGATAGGATTATATATATCTTGTATAATTTTTGTGGTATAATTTGAGATTTTCTGTTTAGAAATAACGGTTTTATGCTTCCATTGATTATGAAGTAATTCAATGCGTTTTTTTTCTTGTTTAATAAGAATGGTTTTTTCTTGAAGTTGAGTTTCCTTGACTTCTTTTGAAATTAAATATTTTGAACTAAGGGTAAAATAAAGGTTTGATATATCTTCAGAAAATATAATTTTATTTCCATCTATGGATTTATCCAATAAAATCAAATCTAATTTTTGAATTAATTTTGAAAAATTTTTTCTAAAGCAATATTGAAAGATTTCTGAGAGAATTAATCTTTGGATCGATTTATTAAACGATGCAAAAGAATTTAAAAGTTGGAGAATTTGAGAGATGTTCCCTGAGGCAACAATTCCTTCAATGGATGAAAATAATTTTTCATTTAACACTGCAGAATTAGTTTGTTCTCCTAATATATATGTGATAATATTTTGATTCTCACCATTTTCTGAATTAATACGGAAAAATCTAAATAAATTAATATTGGAATTAAATAAAATTGGGAAAAATTGTTTATTCAAATTTTTATCATTAATTAAATAGATACTTTTGGCAATTTTCGCTCCAATTTGAGAAGAAATGAAATTATCTGCTGAAAAAAAATCCATCCAACGTTTCATCCACGTTAACACAAATGGTTGACTTAATTTATGTTCATATAATTTTCTAGAAATTCGAGGAAATAACATCCATATTTGGCGTATATAACGGGGTATTTTTCTAGATCGATTTGAGATATGAGGATCAAGCAATTCACACAATGATTGAATTTCATTTGGATTGCCTTGTTTGGTAATATTCATTAGTATATATTTTATTTCAGATTTATGACTTGTTGGATTTATTAAAATTTTCCACTCAAATTCATGTTTATGCAAAAAAAAGCATTTTTTGCATAATATATGTGCTGGTTCATTAGAAAATTGATTTTGGATGCGTTGAACAAAAATATCTTTAAAATTTAAAGAATATACATCATTAGATTTTTTATATAACATACGTTCTTTTTGTCTTCTAGTAAGAGCATGGAGTATATCTTGGACAGAATTTATTGGACGAAAATTGTCTCGAAATACTTTTAAAATAGATTTAGGTTTTTCTTCTTTACATCTTTCGCACTTAGGATTAGATTTTATTTGTTCATTTGTCTTTAATGTGAAATATTTGTCAAATTCATCCAAAATAATTTTATGTAGTTTAACGTAGGTCAAAAACCTGTCCTCATTATATATTATTTAGAAATTAAATTGAAGCTTTTGGAAATATTATTCACTCTCATAAGGGCATATATACGTGATAAAACAATCAAAATTTAGTACTTCCAAAAAAGTATCTTAAATTAGTGGAAATTATCTTTAATTTAATTTTCTAATTTACAAATATTGATTGCTTTAAAGGAATTTTGGGAATTATTTGGAAAAAATGTAGATATGGATAAATTTATTTTTTTAACAATAGTGAAAAAGTAATATAATAGTGGAAACTTAAAATTCTTGACAGGATAGTTGATATTATGATTATTTTAAAAATAATTAATGCTTCATTCCTTTGGATACTAGGATTATTACTAGTACGACATGTGATTAAGCATTGGAATCGATCTGGGCATATTTTAGAGAAAATATCTGAAATTTTTCAGAGTTTTCTGTTTTTCCTAATAGGATATTATATTACTATTTTATATTCTAATAATAATCCATTTTATCTTCAGTTAGATTTTTATATTTTTATTATTTTCAGCAGTTCTGTAATCCTTTTTGTGGGTTTGAATATTTTTCCTAATTATTTAAAAAAAAAATTTAATAAGCATTATCGAGCAAATATATCATATAATTCATTTATCTCTGAGGTAAATGAGAAATATAACATTTTAAATTCTTCTAAACGTTCTAGAATTATCAATGATTTATCTCGAAAAATATTGCATATTATTCAATTTGCACTCTTATTGTTAATTTATCATATTTCTTTAGCATTTTCAGATTTCTTTTCTGAATGGGCTTATTCCCCAGTGGAAATAAGGAATTTTTTCTTCATCTCTTTTGCAGGTTTTTTTTGGATAATGATAATGTCAGGTGAATTACTCCGTACGGACCATTGGGAATATTTACCAAAATGGGCTTGGAAATGGTATAAAAAATCACTAGATCCTAATAGAGAGCTTTGGAGATTAAATGCGTCAATTGCAATATTATTAACTAATTTAATTTGGATCCATCCGATATTCCCAATTCAAGTTCTTTTAATAGCAACATGGATAAGTTGCATTAGTGATGGAATGGCTTCAATTATTGGAAAAAATTTTGGAAAACACAAGATTTTTTAAAGAAGAAACTAACGGTGATCTTGAATTTGCAGCTAAACTGGCTAAACTGGGAGACGCATATATTAATGATGCTTTTGGAACTGCTCACCGTGCTCATGCCTCAACA
>CAYPTZ010000244.1:4981-5864 GCA_964413395.1 uncultured archaeon
ACAAGGAAAAAAGACATATGAAGGCCTTCTTGCAGGTATTTCAACCACATTCATTGGAGTTTTACTTATTTTAAATTTTTATCCTGTCGAAGTGATGTCATTTTTGTTGATTATGTTAATTGGAGCAATTTGTTCACTAATTTTTATATTTACAGATCTAGGTTGTAAGCATATCAACGATAATATTCTCAATAGTTTATTACCTGGTTTAGCAGTTTGGTTAATGTTAACGATTTGGTAATATTTGCATGGTATATTAATGATAAAGAAAAAAAAATTATAAGGAAAGACCTTCAAGTCGAGAAATTAATTTTTGAGCATCAGAGTTTCCGCCATCTGCAAGAGGTTTAAGATTCGTTAAAAACTGAGATTTATCTTGTAACAATGATTGTTTTGCATCTTCTTTTTCATCGCCAGATCCATTTTCAAATTTATCTAGCAAATCTTCAATGACTCCTAAAATCATTTCCATTTTCTATCCATTAAATATCAGAAACAAAATTTTTTAGTCTTTCTATTTGTCAGTCCAAAAATCAAAATTTAGTAAAAAACAATCTATCTCAAGGATAGAACTAGATTACGTATTAAATTCTTTTTCAAACTTATGTAAATTTAATGGTTTCATGAAAATTCCAGAAATTCCGATAGATTTCAATCTATTAATCTTGTCATCTTCAGGAAATCCTGTCATTATGAATACAGGAACAGATTTATCTCTTTTCCTGATATTAGAGACAAGAGTTTCTCCATCCATTTCGGGCATTTTGAGATCTGAGACAATACTCGTGATGCGTTCATAATCCATTATATCTAATGCTTCTTTTCCATTTGAAGCAACTATTACATTGTGTCCTTTTTTTGTGAGATATTTTTGTATAATATT
>CAYPTZ010000245.1:0-5829 GCA_964413395.1 uncultured archaeon
CGATTATCATTAATTTCATTTTTTTTTCTACAGTATAAGCTATATTAATTAATATTTATTACAATTCCATGATAAAAATTGTTTTTAATATGTTTACCATCAACAATAATAAATTGACCCTGAATAAATTTATCATTATTTTTTGCATATGGTGAATCTGAATCGGAAATTATATAGTAATAATCATTTCCAATTTCTAATTTATCTATGATAGTCACCCAATGTGAACCGACATTGCTATTATCTCTTAGGCTTGTAAACTCAGCATATATTATTTTATTATCACTTAACCAATTATTAATCTTTTCTAAAACAACATCTTCTTTAATTGTTTTATATTTTCTATTTTTAATATAATCCATTTTTGCTTCTAGATTACCATCAAAAATACTATAATCTAGAGATCTAATATCAATATTTCTTACCCATCCATCTCCATAGGTAAAAAGTTCCTTAGTTACCAAATCGATTTCTGGAATTATATTAGCCATTTGAAGAAATGATAATTCATTAAAATTATGATTATTTATAGCTTCAACAATTTTTTTCATAATTTTATTTGGATTTTTTAGAAATTCACTCTTAAAATTCTTAAAATCATGAAAATCACCAAAAGCCATTAAATTTTCGGTATATAAATTCTCTGCCCATTGATTTCCAAATTCTGAATCTTTAATAAGACCATAATAAATGATTTGTAATGGTGATGCATAATTGCAATATTTATTGCCTGGAGAATCTGTATCTGAATCTTGTTGTCCAATCGCTTGGAAGAAATATTCGATTCCCCTAAGTTTTAGGCGAAGATTGGGTCCCAAAAACTGCAGAAAGTCTTGTACATTTTTCTGAATATAACGGTCCGGAGCATACGCATAGGCATTATACACCAATTGCAACTCGCGCATGAGGGCCGAGTCGAAAATCTGGATTTGTTGTGCATATTGTGCATAGGGGAGGTTCGTAATTTTATTCTGGATTTTACTCCGGAATTCATCCTTTAATCCTTCAAATAAATCTGAGGGCATGAGATCCTTATACCCAAACATTTGCATAAATTCGGCCCGTATTTCTGGATAACTTAAGGAAATTTTCTCTGAATTTTCTCTGAATAGAGGAATTGCTGGATCCCAAGCTTGGATTTCATCAAAATACTGCAGAGATTCGGCAATGGTATTGTGAAACTTGAAGTCACCAGTGGTATCCAACTGGATCGTGCCATCGGCCCATTGCCAATAATCGGTCTGACCAGATCCTGCTTCATGAAGCACTAACGTTCCCACTCCCTGTTTGATCAACTTTACATAGCTATATTTCCCGTCTGGCATCTGCAATGTATCCCGACCTTTATAGGGACTTTGTCCCCAATAATTCTCCCGATTATTTAACGCAACAGATAAAAAGCGATCTTTGGCCTCAGTATCGGATAGGTGGTCATATTCATGCACCGACACCTTCGATCCCAAATATTCTCGGGTCCTGAGAGAAATTCGCATATAGAATGTGAAATGACAGGTAATGTCGATATTACGAAAGACTAGATGCCTTTAACTATATAAAATTTAACAGAGAATTCCTCACATATTTTATTAAAACTAACTATAGAAAAGTGAATGATAAAAAAATTAAAAAAATTTATCCAAATCATCTAATAACATTTGAATTAGTTCTTCTTTTTTAAGTGTAATTGGTTGTTTTGTTTGATCAGGAATAAAAGTAGAATTATGGAACACATATTCATCAAGCTTATCTTCATAACAAATCCATTCAGGATCTTGAATCGTTCCTAATTTTTCATATTCCGTGTTACCTAATGAAAGTTTAACATTATTCTCTGTTTGGGAATACTCAACGATTGAAGGAATAAGAGTAAAACTAGTCTCAAAGGGAAGATATAATATGGTCCCATCTGTTGCAGATTTTAGATATGTCAACCATTTATTTATCATGAAATGATTTAGTTGATCAAAAAAGAAATAAAACCATGGATGGGCTTGGTCTTCTTTGCGCTTTACTCTGAGAGAAATATATTTAATTAGTCGTTGAGTTTGTTTTGATTGATCTTCGGGATTAGATTGCAGGATCGCTAATTCTTCGACATCTCCTTCATATCCTAATCGTTCATATTCTTCTTCTATGAGAGAAGCGGGATTATCTTGGTATTGTTTAGCTAATTCGAATGGACTTTTTTGATAATAATCATAAAGTTCCTGATATTTTTCAGGAATAGGATTACAATCTTCATGATCATCAGAGTACATTCCTTCCCATGGAAAATTTCCTCCTTCAATTGAATTGACTTTTTCTTTGCCAGTTTTTGAAAGAGGATTAACCCACACAGCAAACCTTTGTAAATTTGAGGGAAATCTAGGCATCCCATGAAGCGATCGAAAATGATTAGTTTGGAGATTGATATCTTCTAATTGACTACAGAGCCGTAGATCAGGAAATTTACGAAGCTCATTCTTTTCTAACTGAATATTTCGTAATTTTGTAAAATGATCAATCCCTGGAACATCCTGAATTTGATTTTGGTACAATAAAAGAGTTTCTAAATTAATCAAGGGAGAGAGATCTTCAACAAATTGGATATTATTACGAGGACATATTATTTTTTTTAGATTTTTTAAATGATTTACATTATTTAGTGAAGATAATTTATTATCACCCAGGCCAATGAATTCCAATTGAAGTAAATTCTCTAAACCTTCAATTTTTGTTATTTGATTATGGGGTAAATGCAATCTTTTTAAATGAGTAACTTCGCTTAAGCCTTCAATCTCAGTGATCCTTTTAATATTTTTATATTCAAAATAAATTTGAGTTCTGTCTGTTATATCATATTCTTGATTGCGAAATTTTATTATTTTTCTCATAGTATCAGCTTTTCTAATTATAAATAAAATTAAAAAAATTAAAAGTATTTTATTTTGTAATAATCTAAAATACTATCATATATTTCATAAGTATTTGGATCGATAAATTCAAGAGAATCTAATACAGAATAAATATTTGGATCAGTGAAATATGTTTCTAATCCTAATCCTTCTATATTGATACTCGAAATATCACCAGGTGTTAATTTATTACAGAAATCACCTCTCTCTTTCACATTATTAAAGCTATATAGCACAACTAATTCAATATTGGGGAAGAAGTATCGAAAGAGATCAATTGCTCTTTTGCAACTGATACAGGGGATTAATTCTGTATATAGCACAATCAAACCTCTAGCATCACGAATGAATTTTCCATCAGTATCTAGTAGATAATTTTGAATGATGTCATCTAAAGAGATTATTTCTCCATGTCCATCCCTATTATCTACCCATTGCTCATCTTTAAAATCTAATCCTGATTGTATAAAATTATTTGGATGTGTGATCGTTTCTGTATCATGAATCATATACTTAATATCAAAAGAAAATTTAGCAGGATTATTAGGATCAGGATTTATAGGTTTTGTAAGAAAATCCTTGTTGAATCCATATAAATCTCGTTTATTTGTAAACCAATCATTACTCATGATTTCTTTTTGAATATCGATTCTCTCATAATTATTTTTATTTATGACCCAATCATTTATAATGTTCTTTCCCCATTTTTGCTGATAGCTCTCAGTATCAAGATAGAGTTGACGAGTCCCAAAATTTACACTATTTCGATAATAATTTGTATTTTGAATTAAACGGAAATCATTTACTATCGAACTCAGGTGATAATTATCCATCCAATAGGATTTATCTTGCAAACTTATCTCAAATCCTAAATTC
Source organism: uncultured archaeon (assembly GCA_964413395.1). Lineage (GTDB taxonomy): Archaea > Asgardarchaeota > Lokiarchaeia > Sigyniarchaeales > Promethearchaeaceae > Lokiarchaeum. Next base: position 3,771 of record CAYPTZ010000245.1, read on the forward strand.
ACGACCTTGAATATATTTTCCAAACTGATATCTACCAAGAGATCTAAAGGAATGTGAATTCCAAATGAATTTTCATACATACGAGATTCATAGAGTTCCATATTAGCAGTACTTGGGAAGTTCTTTGGTTGGGATTGGGCAGATCGGAAATTCGGGTTAGAGGGATCCCAAGCTTGCACCTCATCAAAATATTGGAGCGAAGTGGTAATGGGGAAATCATATTTGAAGTTACCGCGCTTATCTATATGGATTGTGTTTTAAGTTTGGAACCAAAAATCGATCAAATCAGATCCTGCATATTCAACTCTTTAATTTTATTAAATTTTAAAGGTATTCAGGAAAATTCTTCAAAATCATCTCGATTATTTGATTATTAGTAATATTTCTTAGGAATAAATTTTCTGTAGGATAAGGAAAATTCTTTAAATTTGGGGGATTTGAAGTCTTCCCATCATTATTAATGAGAATCATAACTTTTTTTAATTTATTTGAAGATTTTAATGAATTTAATACATCATTCTTAGAAATGTCTGACATTTCAGTAAAATTTTCAAGATAAATTATAAATTCCATTGATTTAATCCAAGCTTTTTCTAAATTCTCCATTCTCGGATATCTGTAATAGTTATGATAAATAAAATATATATATTTCGAATCATTCTCAAAATATTCCTTTCCTTGATATTTTATTTTTAATTGTTGGTTTACGGTAGGTGATTGACTTAAATCTAAAATAGAGAATTGAATACCCCAAATATTATTAAAAAATGTTTTTAATAAATTTTCATTTCGACTTACTACAAAAAATCTTAATTGTGAATTCTTAATTTTGTGATCAAATGATTGCCAAAAATCTTCTTCACTTAAATTTTTGTCCTTTTTCAAATCATTATAAATATCAATAAAATAATTCAAATATTTATTTTTTATCAAATTTTTTGATTTTTGAAATTCTAATTTTATACTTTGACAAATTACAAATAATAAATCTTGATATGATTTAAATATATATTGATATTTAATGTTTTCAACAATAATTTGAGAAGTATTTGATTTATTTTGAATATCTTGAATTATTTTCTTTTTTAATTGATCTGGTGTTGGAAAATTCTCATTTGTTAAAGAACAATATAAATTCTTATTATTTTTTTTTTTTATTATTAATATAATCAATTAATTCACCTTTTTTCATTCAGTTCTTAATATAAGATAAAAAATTTAAATTTTTACTCCATGAGCAAAATTTAATTTAAGAAATTTTTCAAAGACAATAATAAATTGGCCTTGGTTTCCATTAAAAGGAGCATCAGGATCTGAAAGAATATAATATTTTTCATTATTAAATTCAAATTTAGCAAGTATTATCATCCAATGTGGATGATCATTAAGCATATTTCCATCTCTTAAATCAGTAAATTCAGCAAATAGAAATTTTCCTTCATCTAAAATTTCATTAATTTCCTTTAAAATATTAGACATTGTACATTCTTTCCATTCTTTTTGTTGCATGTAATTTGAAATATCTTCTTTAGAACCTAGATGATCATAAATCAATTTATGCACATCTGTATTTATTATCCAACCTTCTTTAAATGTTTCATAACGAGTAACTAAATCTAATTCTTCTCCAGTATTAAGCATAGTTGACATAAATTCGCCGTTAAATTCACTATTTTTTATTCCATTCACTATGATTTCCATAATTTTATTTGGATTAACTTGAAATTCATTTTTAAATTCAATAAAATTGTTATATTTATTGAAAATTATAGAATTTTCTGAGAATAATTTCTGTGCCCAATGGATTCCAAATTGATTTTCAAGAACTAAACCAAAATAGATCAATTGCATTGCTGATGTATAATGGCAATATTTATTACCTCGTTGTACTTTAATTTCTGCATCTAAATCCAATTGTCCAATCGCTTGGAAGAAATATTCAATCCCTCTTAATTTTAACCGAATGTTAGGTCCCAAAAATTGCAGAAAATCTTGGACATTCGGCTGAATATAGCGATCGGCTGCATAGGCATAGGCATTATACAGCAATTGTAATTCT
>CAYPTZ010000246.1:0-5820 GCA_964413395.1 uncultured archaeon
AACAATATTTACCTAAAAGACTATATTACTATCTTAATTTATAATTCACATACACCAGTTTTCAAATTTAATACGTTAGATACGCTCCTCGTCGAAACTCCTACATATTCGGCTATGGTTTTTCCTGTAATCATTTTATTTCTTTCAGTAAAACTTTCACCAAAAAAATAGTCTCTCTATGTATTTTTTTCATTCAAATAATAGACTGATAGATAGTAATATTAAAGAATATTTAAATTTATGCAAAACTGACAGATAGAATTTACTCGGAGTAAATATGGGACGAGATTTTACTCAGAGTAATTTTTTAGTCGGTTATTGGACGTTTATGTCCATAAAATAAAACAAAAAAATGTTTATATTTAAATTTTTAATTTTTTAACAATTAAATGATGGAAATATAATTTGTGGAAATGATAAAATTCCAATTCTTTGTATAACCAATTATTCTTTTTTTCCACGATCAGACCAATTCCGATTTTAATGTTGCTGATATCTTATCCCTTGAATGTTCAATAATCAATACATTCGAAATCACATGCATCTCTATCTGTGAATTAAAATGAAATTGGACTTATTAACAAAAATCATACTAATCAATTCAAAAATTATTTTGTAGGACTAAAGTTTTTTGATCTTTTTTTATCTTTAACAACTTCAAGATAATTTATTTTTGGTTCATATTATTAGCTGATTCAAGCATATATTTAGATAAAAACAGATTAATGCTCTAATTAATCTACTTTACCAAACAAAAACTCTCTTAGGTCTACAGCTTTGCCACTTAAAAGATCTCGAAGTAAAACATGAAAATCTCGCCCATTTACTTGGCAAGTCATGTATAATGAGAGATATTCAACTAAATGTTTAGTGACTTCGATATTCTTGAAGTCTTGTGATACCCTGCGCTGTTTTGCAAACTTCCGCAGGTCGCGTTCCGCAAGATTATTATCAGGAGGCATTCCTTCTTGCTGCAAATACGTGAACAGTGACGGCAAGAACTTCTCACAACGCTTTAGAAGGCGCTCCAAATCTTCATCTGATACTCCATCTTTTCGAATACTTGCAATTAACCTTGTGAGGGAGGTTTGTGCATCATCGATAGAGATTCGCTCGTCTAAAGGTTTTTTCCAAGAAAAGCATGTATCTTGAAATGGAGCCCGGAAAAATGCCCCAAAATCGGTGGCTTGATTAATAGTTTTCATAATTTCTGTTTGACGGATTTTCAGCACATTAATATCTTTGGTGGATAACTTGTTAGATTTTGGTTTCCGTCCCCGTGTTTTCTTCTCATCATTTTTTACTAATAAAGCATCTTGTTCTTCTCTTTTGATTGAATTTCCATGTTTTTGGAGTTTTCGTTCAATTCGTTCATTTTCCTTTTGACGACCTACAATTAATTCGATTATAGCACTTAGTAAGTGGGCAAGACATTTCTGCTGTTTGTTTTCGCCAAATTTTTCATATGCTTTGAAAAAATCAGCCACAATTGTTCCCTCAAAGCTATCAATAATATCCTTGATTGCTTTGTGTCCCCTCGTGTGACTTTGACGATAAAGCACAAGATTTGCTGTACAAATAACCCATAACCACCAATTCTTGCCTTGCATCGGGAGACCTGATTCATCAATGTGAACGAAAGTCTCACCCTTTATAAGATCTTCTAGCTGCTCATATATATCCTCAATTTGTTCTTCAAATTGATAAAACCAGTTAGTTATAGTCGTACTGCTTAGTGAAAACCCGTACCCAAATATCTCCTCCATTTCACCAATGATATCTTCATAGGTCATACTCAGTCGAATTCTTTTAGTCATGACATGAGCCACGAACCCTACGCCAAAACGTGCATTCTTAAAAAGACTTTGATTAGGATATACCCAAGATTTACAGGTTGGGCATTTTCGCCGATAGATATTTTGTTGAATATTCTTGATCCGAATAACATCATAGGCATCCACTTCATCTCGTTCCCGGAATAGATCGGTCAATACTCTATTATATACAAAATATGCCATCTCTTCTTCTATTTTTGCATTACATCCAGGACAGATTTTTGGATATAGGGTTTGGGTTTGGTGAATTTTTTCTGGGCGTTTGCGTCCCCCACCTTTTGCTCCTTTGGGTTTTCCAATTTTATGACTCTTTGGCTCTTGACAAGAATGTGGTAGCCATTTAGGTCCTTTACCTACAATATCTTCAACTTGTTGTTTGACTGACCGAGTATCCCTTTTCATTTGGTGATATTTAATGAGATTCTTTTTTTTCTCTTTTGCGGACTTGAGTTTCTTGCGATATTTTGCATTTATCACATTTTTTTCGGTTTTTAATTCCTTAAAGGCAGCATTTCGTTGCAGAATTTGCTTGTCCTTGACTTTTATCTCACTGTCTTTGGCTTGAAGTATTTTTTGGGTTTGAAGAAGATCATGCTGAATGCGTTTGATCCACATCCATAACCACCCTGATGCGGATAGAAGAAGACCACCAGCAACTATGGACCAAAATGCCATAATTATGCAAAGTGAGAGGGTGATTTAAATGCTTCGCTTATATCACATAAGTGAGTAGTGATCAAAAAACTTTAGTCCTACAAATAAAATAATAAAAAATTTGAAGTTAAAAGGAAAATTAATAATTTTGAAAAATGCTTTCTGAATCTGATTTTTTAAATTTAAATCCTTCAATGATATGTCTATTATCGACTGGATTAGACAGTCCTATTGCTGCTTATCTTATGATGAAACAAGGATATAATTGTATTTCTCTATCTTTTTTAAATGGAAAAGAAAATGCTGATAAAAATAGAGAAAAGATTCTAAAATATGGAGAAAAATTAGTCCAATTAACTAATAGGAGCTTGAGAATGCATTTTGTTGATTATGATGAAATAGTGGAAGGATTTAAGGAGAAATCTGAAGAAAGATTGACATGCGTTATTTGCAAAAGAACTATGATAGCAACCGCAGTAAAATTAGCACAATTTTATAAATCACATTTTATTGTAAACGGAGATATATTGGGTGAACAGGCATCTCAAACTCTAGATAATTTATATGCTGTACATCAAATTAACAAAACTATACCTGTAATTCGACCTTTAATAGGATTCGATAAGTTAGATATTATAAAAATAAATCAGAAAATAGGATTGTATGATATTAGTTTAATTAAGGGGCCAGCATGTAATAATAATCCTCGATTTCCTGAAACTCGAGCAAATTTGAAAAAACTTCTGCAAGCTGAAAGTAATATTAATAGATCTCTTATTATGGAAAAAATTATGGATAGAATCGAATTTATTGATATTGGTGTCTAAGAAATCATTATTTGAATAAAATTAATTTTCTATTCCTTAAATCCATCTTTCCCTATTAAGGGCACAAAAACAACTTTACATTTGATTTCCTCATTGAAGATATCGTTATTTCGATAAATACAAACTAAATTTTGACCCATGTTTTTTTTACCTACAGGAATACATAATATTCCATTATTCTTACTTAATTGATTTTTCAGAGAATTTGGGATCTTTGGTCCCGCAGCAGTTACTAAAATTCTATCAAAAGGGGCAAATTCTTTCAATCCAATTGTTCCATCTTGATGGATTGTTATAATATTTGAGTAATTTAATGAAAGGAATATATTTTTAGCTCTTTCGACTAATTTTTTATGTCGTTCAATTGTATATATTTTTCCTTTTTTACCAACTAACTCAGCTAATAAAGCTGCATGGTATCCGGAACCAGTTCCTATTTCAAGAATTTTCATCCCTTTATTGATTTTTAAATATTCACACATCATTGCATTCATATGGGGTGCTGATATTGTCTGCCCTTCTCCAATTGGGACAGGAGAATCTTGATATGCAATATTTCTATTAATTTTTGGAATAAACAGATGTCTTGGAACAGATTTCATTGCTTGGTATACATTTTTCGAATTTATTATCTTATTTTTATATAAATGATCAACTAATAAATTTCGAGAATTTTCCATTTTTTTCCTCAATATTATAATATAAAATTTGTATATTTAAACATTAAAATCTCTGATCAAATATACGTTTTTTTTTTTTTACACTCAATTTAAGTCCAATTTATCTCTATTCTATTCAATCTAATTATTTTTTTAAAAATTTTTAGAAATTTCGAAAATAAAAAAAAATTTATTGATATATTTAAAAAACTAAAATAGAAAAAACAACAACAACAATATATTTCCCAACTAAATATCTAAAACCATTTTTTGATTAATTTGCTTCAATTAATTCAATAAGATATTTCGATTCGGATTCTGGATCAATTTCTTGGAAACTATTAAGTGATACTTCATAACTTTCTGAAAAATTTGAATATCTTGCTTTTCCTCTAAAAATATATTCTTTTCCTATTAAATTGCGATTAATTGTCTTTAAGAAATGATCAATTTCCCCTGCCTCTGTTAATTCAACAATTCTATCTGTTTTTTCCCCAAGGAATTCTTCTGCTTTTTCACCCATTAGAGTTGCTCTTATAGTACTACTTTCATCATTAAGCAATATATTTAGAATCATTCGATTTACTTCTTTTCCTTTATTTTCGCAAGAACAATTATCAATTTTCCGATTGCATTTTGAACAAGCACTATAAGTAGTAATTCGGTTAATTTCTTTAATTATTGATCCTTTAAATTCATAAAAATCCGCTTTTGAGATTTCTTCAATATTAATTCTATTTAGTTTCTTATTTTGATTTGAAAAATCTGAAACTGGAAGTGTAGCTGTGGTCTTAATTTTTTTATTGATAATGTTAATAGTACCCTTTCGAGTTAAACTTGCTTCTATTGAATTTGAATATGAGTTATTTTTAAAAGATACACCCTCCATAAGAATAACATCATTTACTTTCAAATCAAATTCAGGGATTTTTTCTTCCCATAAATTAACACGAATTGCTCCAGTTTCATCAGCTAAGACAAATTTGAGTATTTTCTTTTGAGAACCATCTTTCATATTTAAGATTTTAATATTATCAATATCTTGAATTTTACCTTCAATTGAACCAAATCCTTCAATTTCTAAAAAATGGCTAATTTTACTAATTGTGTTTGCATCTTGAATATTTGCTTTAAATGAACCATTAGATTTCTCGATAATCTTAATTTCTGTATTACTAGTTGCAGTTAGATCAATTTTTGATTTATCCATATAATTTGGTTTTGGAATTGATTTTGTAATAGTAATTTTATCACCTTCTGCAATCTCTACCATCTTTTGACAATGATCTCCCCAAAAAGTGATAAATATTTGTCCTGATTCATCTGATATCTTTATTGATGCCCTTTGTCCTTTGCCTCCATCTTTTCGAGTAAATTCTTTAGGTGTAAAAATATTTGTTACTATTCCTTCTAGATCCACAAAAGGATAGCTAAGATTTACTTCTCCAATTTTTAATATTGATGAATTTCCCATTTCTTTTAAGGTTGGAATCATATGATGATCTATATCATCAGGTTGCAATTGAATTCGACTTTTTGCTCCAATATGAATCTCCATTGCTCCAGTTCTTGATTCTTTAATAAAACCATTTACTATTCTTATTGATTCCTTTTTAGTAAATCCACTTTCATTAATAATTTGACCGTGTAAATCTCCCCAAGCTAAGCATCGAATCATTCCTGATTTATCTTGAATAATAAAAGGTAATAAAAGACCTTGACTACCATCTTTTTTATTAAATTTTCTGATATCCTCAATTTCAATTATTCTTCCAATAATATTTGCATTCATTCTAGGTTTTAGGGCAGAAATCTTTTGATCAAATTCTAAGTTTGCCGCTTCTT
>CAYPTZ010000247.1:0-5798 GCA_964413395.1 uncultured archaeon
TATTAAGGATATTTTAGAATAATGCATATAATTTGTTTCTAAAATATCATTACTATAACCTAAAAATTTATTTTGAAAATAACTTGATTCTGCAATTGATAATTCAGTTCCTAGCAAATTTATTAATTCTAATAAATGAATTTGCTCAATATCACTTAAGAATATTATTTTTGAAAGAGATTCTTTAATATAATTATTTAATTTCTCATTGATTGAAGTAATAAAACTTGAATTGAAAATTGTATTAATTACATATATATATTTACTCATCTCAAATTCATCCAATCCAGAATTTTCATTTGTTCCTTCAAGACTATACCAAAGATCATCTGTGTGATTAATAAATTGGTTAGCATAATCTAAAATTAAGGATATATTTTCTGGGGAATAATAATTTAGAAAAGATTGTCCATCATTATAAGAAATTAAAATTTCTTGAGATTTCAAAGCATAAAAGGTTGATTCCAAATTCCCTGTTAAATATCCAACTTTACTGTTGTTTGAAAAATAACCTTCTGAAAGTAAATTATCAGCAATCCATTGCTCAAAATCCAAATACTCATTAAAAGAAATGTTTTCAGAAAAAAAATCCATTAAGTTATATCGATCCAAAATATCTAATGAAAAAAAATTCGTAGCTATTGGATAGTAGTCCCATTCATTTAACAAGACTAAATTTTTGCTAGAAGGGAATTGAAGAGAATCAGTATAATTAATGTAATCAGAAAAATAACCATTTGTAGTTTTTCTCGACATTATTCTTTGGAATAATTGTACTAGATCGATTTTACTTCTACTATTTTCATTAGAAGAAAAATATTTATATTTAATAAAATCGCCGTAAGCACAAATATCATAAGATGTAATGTAACAGCCCCCACCATCTGAAGTTAAATATCCTTTATAATAGTTAATGAGGGAATCTAAATTATCATTCTCATCATCTAAATCTCCTAATAATTCATGGTTTTTTAGGCAATCTAATATCAAATATTGAATAAATAAATCATCTCCTGATCCAATTGATTCAGAAGTTTTAAAAAAATAATTTGGACCATCAAAATTCCCAGTTTGATTATAAACGGTACTATTCAACAATACAGTTAATGCAATGGATTTTTCAGGAAAATCTCCATCGGCTCCAATTAATCTAATACATTCACATATTATGGCCGTTCCGAAAAAGGTAGAAGTTTGAGGAGTTAATTTATCATTCCAACTACTATAAAAACAATTAGTTTGAGAATTATAAATCTCATTATTTTTCACAAAATCAATAAAAAGCTCTCTTATATTCGTATAATTTCCATCTATTTGCTCAATTATTTTTAAAGCTAACCATGAGGAATAATAAAATTCCCATCCAAAAAATGGTGAATCATCATATTCATTAAAAATCCCAATAAACGTATCAGTTCTTTGTCTTGACTCTACAAATTCTTGAAGATTAGCCCGTTTGATTGGAGAAAATGCAGAAACTTGAAAATTATTTAATGCTTTTACTGCAAAAACAGCATAATATGTTTCCATTAATGTTGAAATAGGGGAAAAAATCACACCAAAACCTCCATCTGGATTTAAATTACTTAAAATCTCTGTTTCCCATTCAATAATCATATATGAATTGAAATTAACATGTAATCGATTAATCTGAGCTAAGAGGATCAGAGCCATTTGATGAGAAATTTCTGGAGTATAGGGCGTCATAAACAATTCCTTTCCATCTTGAAATTCCAATTCATAATTAAAAAGATCTTCAAAATGATGAGTGTCATTATTATATTTAGAGAGAAGAAAAGACTCAAGTAAATTTGATCTTTCTAAAAATAGAATTGGATCAATTGATTTGATTAATTGATATGCATAAAATGTGGCCATAATAGAATTTGGGCGATCATAAATTAAATTCTGATTTAAGATATAATCTTCTAATTCTGTAATTTTATTTGAATTATCAATAAAATTCGAATTAGGAAGAGAAGTATACTCAAGATCTGATTTCTTAAATATGGGAGCATTTTGACTCATAATTTCATTAGATAACATTTTTTTTTCTTTCAATTTCGTTGTATCCATTGAATTTTGATCAAATGTTGCATTATTAATCGAATTAATTTGAGTAATGTTAGACAATATAATAACAAGGAAGAATATCAAAATGGTTATTTGGTTGTGTTTTTCATTATGCTTATTTTTCATACTAAAAAATATCTAGCTAAATATTTAATATCAAAAAAAGTTAAAAATAATATCCATATCGCTAAATAATAATAATAAAAAAATCTATTCATTTAAACTCATAATTCATAGACAATTTACTGATTATATATAATATTTGAAAGTATCTAACATAAATTTTTGATTTTATATAGGGATGATATTATAATAGATTAAAAAATGATTTTTTCAAAAAAACCCTGCAATATAGGTAAATTTGGTGCAAAAAATTGAATCAAAAGATAAAATTTGCTTTATCCAGCATGAATCAAGAATTATTTAATGCGATTGATATATATCAGAAGATATTCTTTAATTTTCAAGAAGAACCTGGTTCCAATTTGCTTGAAAATATTAAAAAAATTGAATTAATTAAGTCAAAATTAAATATTGATACAATTAAATATCTCAATAGTATAATTTCCAATAAAAATTTTAAATCCTATAATAACTTGGAAAAAACACTAATTATTTTAACTCGAGATATAATTTTAGAATATCATATTTTTCTAAATACATATCAGGACTTATTTTCATTAGTATTTAAACAAAACAATCTGCAAATTAAAAATCCAAGCACCAAAAAGAAAATTTCAGCAAATTATTTTGTCAAATTGCTACAAGATCCAAATTACGAATTTCCCCAAGAATTATTAAAGAACTACAATAAATCTCAAGGAAAATTGATCCCAATTTATATAAATTTACTCAATCAACTCTGCCATTTTTCCCAAATTGCCGGATTTGAATCTTATTTACACTTAATGAAGCAAACCCATTATTGTAATTATGATAAATTATATGAAAAATCATTCCAAATTTTAAATTCTTCCTGTAAAGAATATAAGTCTAAACTTGAACAACTTTCAACAAAATATCTACAAAAAAAATATGAAGAATTGTCAAACATTGATATTATAAAAATAATTTCAGGATTTTGGCTTAGGAAAAACGAATTACCAATGAAAAAAATAATCTCAATTTTCAATGATACTTGTGAATCTTTAGGTTTTAAATTCTTAAAAAATCAGAATATTGTAGTAGATCTAGATATAAGTTCCAAAAAATCATTACGATCTTATTGCATGATGCCAACTGGAAAAGCCAATGAAAAAATAATCTTAATTATTAATCCTAACTTTAATTATGTGAACTTATCCATTTTTTTCCATGAAGGAGGTCATGCAATACATTTTTCAAATATTGATTTTGAATTGCCTCCTTTATTCAGAACCATCGGAGATTTTGCCATCACAGAAAGTATTTCGAGCTTATTTGAAAAATTATTATGTAATCCAATTTTCCTTGAAAATAAGATTGGTCTTGAGAAATCTGACGCACAAGATTTATCACTTTTTTATAATTTTCTTGAAATCTATAAAGCGCGAAAAAATGCATTAAATTATATATATCTATACGAATTATTAAAAAAAAAGAATTTTACTAAGGAATTGATGGATGAATCCCAAAAGAGTATTAATTTAATGTTTCACAAATATTTCGGGTTTAATAGAAAATGCTATGATTTTTTATCGTTCATAGGAGAAAAACCCCTAATGATTGCAAATTATATACGGGCCGAAGAAGCGGGAAGAGTCATAGAAAGAAAACTAATTTCTAATTTTGGAGTAAATTGGTGGGACCAAAATCAAGCTGGAAGCTTTCTTATGAATAAATGGCTAAAGTATGGTTTTAGTAAATCTTTTGATGAACTAATCTTAAATTTTAAAAAAATATAATTTTTTTTTTTTGATATTATAAATCATTATTTTAATATATATTATATTGAAAATATGAGAAATTTGAATATATTTTGCATTTTCCTTTTTTATAATTCAATATTGAATAGGTAATGGCAATTTTGTTAATGGGTTGGTAAAAATGAAGTCAAATTGTATTAAATGTAAACGATCTTATGATGAAACAGAATGGATGCAGTATACATATAAAATGAATACAAAAGACAAGAGAGAATATTTTCATTCTATGTTATGTCCAACTTGCCACATCCTTCAAAAAAAACAGATAGGCAAAATATCATACAATACAACAAATAAGTCTATATCAAAATCTTTTTCATAAATATGATTTTTAATCCTCCAATATTTTCGATGGTGGGTAAAGGTTAGGGGATAAATAAAATGGGTCTTGGTTTCAATTTTAACCACATAATATAATAAAATTTTGAGAAAATCAAAAAAAAGAAATAATAATCTATGGAATTACTTAATTTTGAGGGGTATATGCTTGGTTTTGTGTGCTATCTTTACAATCGCTATCAATCCAAAGATAGCAAAAAGACTCAATGAATAAGCAGGGATGTCCTTATCACTCCCATCAGAAATTTGCCAATGGTAGGTATCAATAATCAATTGCTTGGCCACTTCGCCTTTGTCACTACATCTGGAATTTCCTGCATCAAAAATCACGCCATCTTGGAGAGGTAATTGAGACCATCCAAGTAACAAGTGATCATAACTTTCAATAGATAATGTCACATTCTGGAACATATTTCCCATATCTATGACATTCGAGACATTCCAATCTCCTAGTGGTTGGTTAAAACTACTTGCACTATGAAACATAAATCTCATATCTGTGACACTGGAGACATCCCAATCTCCCAGTGGTTGGTTGAAACTATATGCATACTTAATCATCCCACTCATATCTGTGACACTGGAGACATTCCAATCTCCCAATGGTTGGTTGAAACTACTTGCACACATAAACATCCCACTCATATCTGTGACATTGGAGACATTCCAATTTCCTATTGATTGGTTGAAGCAGCGTACATGGTTGAAAATTCCACTCATATCTATGACACGGGAGACATTCCAATCTCCTAGTGGTTGGTTAAAACTACTTGCACACATAAACATTTCACTCATATTTGCGACATTCGAAACATCCCAATCTCCTAATGGTTGGTTAAAACTTAATGCGTACGAAAACATTTCACTCATATTTGCGACATTCGAGACATCCCAATCTCCTAATAGTTGATTGAAGCTAGACGCTCTCTTAAACATCCCACTCATATCTGTGACACAGGAGACCTCCCAATCGCCTATTGGGTTGCTAAAATTCCATGTATAAAGAAACATCCCACTCATATCTGTGACACTCGAGACATCCCAGGTATTTAAATTTCCTGTGTTTCCAAGATTGAAACACAAAGCGAAAGTTTCTCCTAAATTTGTGGTTCCTGTTAAATTTAACTCATCGGTGGTAGTGAGTTTTAAATTTTCACACCCAGCAAAATAACATCCAAAATTTCCTAATTGCAAACATCCCCATTGTTGAATTTCAAGTAATTTTAGTTTATCTCCATCATAATTAAATTGCCAGCCATTAATTGTGCCAGTGATGCTAATAACATAGACACCCTTGGAGTTATATGTGTGAATCGTTGAAAAATAATTCGCATTGGTGATATTATTGATGCTACCATCACCCCAATCGACTGAAAAGTTATAAATACCCCCGGATAACAATGGTAACCTAATTTGAGTAGAGTTACTCGATCCATATCTTGTTTGCGAAGTATCCCATACTGATATAAATGCATTAGGATT
>CAYPTZ010000248.1:0-5792 GCA_964413395.1 uncultured archaeon
CAACAAAATAAAAATTAATAAAATTTTGAAAAAAAAAAAAGAGAAATTCAAACTATCGCAAAAAATCTTCCAGATGAGGAATTAAAAAAAATATTAAATGAGCTTGTAGAAAAAAGTGAGGATGGATTATGAAAGTTTTAAAATATTCTTTACAAGATTTAAAGAGACAAAAGATTAAAACCATATTTGGAATTGGTGGTATTGCAATTGCTATTTTTTTAATGACAGTTGTTGGAATATTAGCCGATTCGCTATCTTATTCATATTTAGATCAAGCCACATATGAAGCAGGTTCAAGCGATATAGTTTTTCAAAAAATAAGTGCTCAAGATTTTAATTTTGATCCATATTTCAATCAAGATATAGTAGAAGAGAGATTAAAGGGGTCAATTGAAGAAATTGATTATTATTTTCCTAGATTAAATACATATGTTTCAATTTCAAATAATGATTCATTAACAAATAAAATAATAAAAAAGATAATTTTTGGATACGGAATTAACACAACCTTAGAACAGAATAGCAATAAATTGGGAAATCTTTGGTTATGCGATAAAATTGATGGAAATTATGTTAGGACTGATCAATTATATAAAGGTCCAATTAAAGATCAAAATTGTATATTAACAAAAAATGCTGCAAAATTGTTTAATGTTGATATTGGAGATGTTATTTTAGTTAAACATGGAATTAGCGAAGAATCTGTGAGGATAGAAGCAATAATTGATCAAGATCTTCGATTTACTAGAGTAGAGTCAACACTTATAATTTTTGAATTACCTTGGTTTCAGATGTTTATTAATCAAGTTGGAAATGTAAATTCTATTCATACTACATTGAAAAATCCTGAATCTATTTATGATAACACCGATATTCAAGGAACAACAAGAATTTTACGACAAATTGCAGAAAAAATTCAAATCAATGTCGGATTTGAATTTGGAATTTCAATGCCGAGATTAGAACAATTGGAAAGTGCCGAACAGCAAACTATGACATTGACAATGATGTTTAGTTTCATTTCCTTTTTCTCTATGTTAATTACTGGTATATTAATAAATTCAATTTTATCTACATCAGTTGAAGAGCGAATAAGAGAATTTGGAATTTTACGAGTTTTGGGGGCAAAAAAAGATTTTACTTTCAAAATGATTTTCATAACAGGGTTTTTAATGTCTGTAATTGGAACTTTACTTGGCATAATTATTGGAATATTTATTGGCCCCCCGTTATTACGAGCAATATTTAACAATATAATCTCGTTTAGTATTGAATTAGTCTTCATAATTAGACCTTTTATGATAATTAGATCAATATTTATTGGTATTGGAATAACCTCTTTGGTAGCAATAATTCCTGCATTTAAAGCAGGTAAGAAAAATATTGCAAATGCTATTGATCCCAGCCATAATATGAGAAATAATGACTATAAAATTTCTAAAGAAGGAAATATAAATGGACGATTAATTGGTATTGGATTAGGAATATCTGCTATAGGAATATTTCTGTTCCTTATCTTGCCAAGACTATTAACAGGATCTGGAGGTCCAAATTTAACAAACTATATATTAATTGGTTTACTAATTGTTGTCCTAATTGGAGTTGTATTTGCTGCAATAGGTTTTGTTCCTCTTATTGAAAATGTAATATCAAGAATAATCAAACCTTTCATAAAAAAGTACTATGAAATTTATAAAATAAATTTATATCGATACCGGAGAAGAAATATATCTACAATTGTCATGTTTGCATTAACATTTGCTTTCATATTCTATATCTCATCCCAATTAGAAATGGACTCTGCAAACACAGCTATGACATTAAAATTTCAATACGGTTCTGACTTAATATTATCCAACTCAGGAAACCCTGAAGATGGAGATGCAATTAATATGGAATTATATGGTGAATTACAAAATATCCCTGGAATTAAAAGTACAGCAATAATTAATCATAATTCTATTGATATATCGCGATTATTTGGTGTTTTTATGCAGATACAAGAAGAGGGTTTCAATCCTGATGACGGAAATGTATTTAATCAAATTTTTGGTGATATTCCTAAATATAGTTCCTATGTTGGAGATATTGGAGGATATAATAATTTTGAAACTAATTTAATTGGGATTGATGAAAATTATCTAGAAACAGTTGATAATTCGCTTTTAATGTGGGATAGCGATACAAATAGTTCAATAAACTCGATAAATGATGTACTTCAAAATAGTAATCATTGTGTTATCGCTAAAATATTAGCCGATCATTTAGGCATTACTGAACTTCCTGCAGAAATTAGACTTACAATGAGTGATCCATTTGGTGATAGTTTTTCAAATGTTAGCATTCTCACTGTTGTAGGAGTTTCAAGAGGAATGCCAGGGATTTTTAATTTTCGATCTTCTGAATTAAGTCTATATATGGGCCCAGGAATTTTATTGAATTTAGATGATTACAACCGAATAATGAATTGGGGAGATTTATCAGAACCTAGTACAGTAATCGATAAAATATTAATCGATTTGATTGATGATGATTATGAAAATGTTCAAGAAATGCAATTATATATTGAAAATTACTTCAATAATGATTATGATTTTATGTTAGAAGAATCTATTACACTAATTCAACGTATGCAAAGCCAAAATCGAAGTTCAAATACAATAATGCAAATTATCTTATTTTTCTCGATCATTGTTAGCCTTTTTGGATTATTAGCATCGATGTATTCTACACTTTTAGAAAGAATGTATGAAATAGGAATATTAAGAGCCATTGGTCTGAAACCTCACGAAGTCAGATCTATGTTCATGTATGAATCGATTACAGTAATGTTATCCTCTGGATCATTAGGTGCAATCACAGGTTGGTTTATTGCATATTTAATGCAAACAAACATTGCTATTTTAACAGAAACTCCTGTAATTACAACAGTATCAATTCCTACACTATTAGTAACATTTTTAGTTTCAATATTGTTATCAATAATTGGAATGTATTTTATTACTCGCAAAATATATAAGTGGTCGATTATAGATGTTCTTAGATCTACGTTTTAAATTAACCAATGTTATATTTTTTTCGTTTTACCCCTTTTATTGCATTCAACATTTGTTTTAAATAAATATTTTCGATTTTAGAATTTGCAGATTCAATAAACATATTTAAATTCTTCTTATGATTTGTTTCATAAACTTTTGCTTGTAAAGCCATTTCTAACGAATCTATTTCTTTCATGAAAGCACCTTCAGGGCTAGATTTCTCTTCAAATTCATTAATTAATTCTAAGTATTCATTTTTACCAACAAAATCCTGAAGAATATTTCTAATTACCTCCAGTTCTTTATTTTTTCTTTTCTCATAATCAATTTCTTCGTCAGGAGTAACATCACCCACTTCAATTTCTCCTAATTCATGAATAATTGCCATTTTCAAAAGTTTTTCTTGATTTAACTTGGGTGCAAACTGCTGGGCTAAAATTATTCCTAAAAATGCCACACCTAAAGAATGTTCAGCATCAGTTTCACAAAACTTAGAATCTATTCCATTTTTTAGCCAACCTTTACGGTATACGTTCTTTAGTTGATTAATGCAAAGATATATTTTAAATATCTTAAAGTAGATATTTCCCTTTAGGTTAGGGCTAATATCAAAATCATCAATAGATATATGATCTTTCTCAAATTTCATAACTAATGTAATAGGTATAAATTAATATTAGTTTCTATCGTTTTTTTTTTTTTGAATTTAAATTTCGTTTATCAAAATGCTTAATATTTGACATTTTTTGCTCTAATATTGAATATTTAAAAAATCGCTGATTTTTCCAAAATACTTCTAAGGATTGATCAAATGAATCTAATAAGGCATAAGAATATCGAAATTCATTTTTACTACTGCCACCTAATCGGATTAATTTATCAAGTCCTACAATTAAACCACAATCTTGCATCAAATAGTTTGAATAATGAAAATGTCCAAAAATACATAAGGAAGGTTTAATAAGATTATAATATTTTCTTACCATCGGGGATCCAGTATTTTTAAGTTTTTTATGAGTTTTATAATGTAAAGTGTCATCTATCATCCCATAAGGAGGACGATGAGAGAAAATGAAATCAATATTTTCTAATTTGGATAAATCATTATGTTTAGGATTTTCATCACTCGGTTCTCCAGGATATTGATAATCAATAGGAAGAATTGTCCAATTATTTAAAATGAAAGATTCTTGATCTTTCATTAACCATAAATTATTTGAATGCCAAACATTATCTGGTTGGATAAGATCTTCATTTCCTTTTAATAGAAATAACGGAAAAGAGAGATTCTTAAAAAATGATAAATCAGAAAATTCATCTTTTTTTTGTTCTCCTGTATTAGGATCATAATTTCTTCCTGACCAAAAATCACCAAGATGCACGGCAAAATCAATCTTTTCGTTTTTATTTTTTACTAAAATATTCATAAAATCAATCATTTCTCGAATTTTACCATGTACATCGGTAATGATTAATATTTTTCCTTGTTCTGCCATATTCTTTGATAATCCATCAATATTATTTTTTATTTACTCTGACCAAAATAGTATTTCTAAAAAAAAAAATTTTTGGTTTATAGATTACAAATATGGAAGATAAAGGTTAATCCATATTATTGAATTAATTGTTCCATGTGCTACAATAGGTATAATTAAATCTCCTTTTTGATATAATGTAATCAAACCTAAAAGTATTCCAAAAACTAAATAATATAACCAAAAAGATAAAAATGTGATCCATGGGACAATTCCAGGGAAAACATGGTATATCATAAATAAAAAACTACTCATTATAAGCCCAAAAAATTGTTTAATGTGCCCAAACTCTTTTTGTAAAACACCTCTAAAACAAAATTCTTCAGATAATGCTACAAATAAAAACATTACAACTATACCAATAACAAGAATCAAATAAATTTCAAATGAACTAGTTTCAGGGGGTGGAGGAGGAGGAGTAGTGTCTACTGATCCTTCAACAGCTGTATTATAATATTCTATTCCATGTTTATTGATAATAATTTTTCGAGTTATATCAGTAATGAAATGCCCAATTTGATAAAAAAAAAAACCAATTAATATACCAGTCATAATATCGGCCAGTCTAAACCATTTGCTTCTGTTAAGCGTTTCATTAGGAATGATCCTATGCCGAAATTCATATTTCAAATCTTTTTTTTGAATTTTAAAAACAATAAGTGGAATTATTATGAAAATTACTTCTAATATGCTAAATAAAAGATAAGATATTGCTGAAGGGGCAAGATTTAAACCCATATTAATCTTAACTTTTTTAAAAGTATAAATATTTGTCTCTTTTTATTTTGATAGGATAATCCTATCTTTGATTTTTTTTCTATTTTGAAATCCCTCAGGCCCTTTTTTTTCAATCAGAAATGAGGAAGCACCTGAAGCATATTTTATTGCATCAATTATTACATCATCGGTAATTTGCTTATAATGATATTTTGATAATTGAATTAATAAAACAGCCATGAAGCAATCTCCAGCGCCAGTTTCATCGATACACTCTTTTGGATCATATGATTGGAAGTACCTTACATGGGAATTAGGAGATTGAAATATTATTCCTTTTTTTCCTAAAGTAATAAAGAGAAATAACCCCTTTTTATTAAGATATTCCACAGATTGATCTAAATTCTCCTTATTTGCTAATATAATTGCTTCGATTTCACTTGTTTTAATATAAACGCGCGATTTATGCTTTTCAATAATTTTAAATAAATTAATTCTTTTT
>CAYPTZ010000249.1:0-5790 GCA_964413395.1 uncultured archaeon
ATTTAAAATATGTTGTCTATTTATGTCCAATTTTTTTTTCACATTTACTGACGGTTGAGTTATGGCAGCAGTTAAATACAAATGATTAATCTACATCTCAAGTCTTATAGCCTGAATTGACAAAGAATTTAATATGGCTCGACAAGGATCAAGTAAAAAACCAAGAATAATTATTGGGGTGGTACTTATCATTGGTAGTCTTCTTGCGGGAGTTTTTTTTCTCCCTGATTTGATTAGGAATCTGAATTTATTCGATACCACGATCTGGGGAGAAATTGCGAATGATTTGTATGAAGACCAGAATGTTAAAACCACATTATTTTTTGCAGGACCTCCCAATCCCAATTCCATTCCTCTATATACTCGTCATCCACAAAATCCATCTTCACTTGATTGGTCTTCAGATACAGATATTGATTTTAGTTTATCGCAAATACGAAATGCTGGGATAAACACGATGAAAATATCCTATTGGGGACATCAAGGAGAAACAGACGCTTGGAGTCCCTCTTTACTGTTCTCTCAACAGGATTGGAATAATCCAAGTGTGTTGCTAAGCGAAATGGAAATCATAGCCAAGGCAGATCATTTCTTTAGCAAATCTCAGGATAATCAACTATTATTCGCCCCATTATTGGAGGTTTCTGGTGTATTCCCTTTTTATTCAGAGTTTCCTGGAAATCTTTCAAATATTGTCTCTCGTATAGATTGGCTTGTGTCAAATTTTGCTCATCATTCAAACTGGTTGAGGATATATGATCAAAATGGTCAAGAAAGAATTGCCATTTTTTTAATAGAAACGATTCATCTTGGAACCATTGATCCTGCTGTGTTTGCCCAAGGATTTATGTCAGTCGCCTCACAAATCGAAACATTAACAGGAGAAAAAATCGGATTTATTATCGATCCAACACCTTTACCTCCCTATGGATCGACAGAAGGACCGGTACCTGCGATCCTTGAAAATTTGGATTGTATTTTGGCAGTGAATCCGTTTAATATTGTTTCACAAGGAGTAATTCAAAATCCAACAAGTGCAATAACAGAATCGCAACGCTTGGATTATGCCGAGAGTGTGGTAAGCTTATGGTCGAACTCTTCCATTCCTTTCATTACCCCCTTTTTACCAGGGTATGATGCCAATTTGGTCTTTCCGACATCAGATATATATGGCTTTTCTGATACTTGGTTGAATTCCCAAAAAACCCGATTATTTCAATATCCTAATCAAGGAGTATCTTTTGATTGTTGGAATGGATACACTGAGGGCTATGCCATAGTGCCGACGGTGGAAGATGGGACACGAATTTATGACTGGGCGACCTCAATCACCTCGGGGTCTCCTTAATAAAAAAACTTCAATTGTATATCATAAAAAATTGATAATTCGGTCTCTTAACTGTTTAGGAATAATCTCTTTTTTATTCTTTTATAATTACTCATAAATCAAGGAGTTTTCTTGAGAGGTGAAAGAAAAAGAATATTTAAGGATGTGAAATGATTATCGCGTAAGGATAAGCCTATAAAGAGTAAAAATAACTAACGGGGTGGAAAAGTATCAAAATTATTTCGAGAGAAATATTAGATTCGTATAGCAAAATCTTCTAATTTTTCCAAAATCCGTTGTAATTGATTAATATTTCCTTTTTTTACAGATTGAATTATTTTCATTTCCTCTTTGATGCTTTTCCAAATACTACGGGCATTAGATACTAAGTCTAAATCCGAAATTAAACTAGACCAACATTTTTCTAAATATGAAAATGAATCGTCAAACCCATGGGCATAAAGGAGGTTTCTTGAATTGACTATGGTTTCAAATAAATATTCCCGTGTATTATTCATCCATTCAAAAGAATTCTCGAATTGCTGGGAAGTATTTTTTTTATAAGTCGCATTAATCATTCCAATTTCTTGATTTTTTTCACTTTTTATATATTCTCCATATTCTTGACTTTCTAATTTTTTTTGACTTTCTTCTCTTTTTTCACGAGGAATTTGGGCAATCAGTTTATTTTTTTTGTATTCATTTAATGCATCATATGCTTTTTCGGTGAGGTCATATCCTTCCATATCAATAGAATTATGTAATTGTAAGTTTTTATGGCGGAAATACCCCAATGCTATGAAATCCTCCAATAAATTCCGTATTTTATTTTTTCGACCCGAAATATCCTCTCCATAATAACCTCGTAATTTATCTTCAACAAGGGAAGATAAATCTTCTAACATTTGATGCTTTTCTAAGATTTCCATTATATGTAATTTATTTTTACAATCATTAAGGAAAATATTTAATTCGCTTAAGAGAAAAGCGTTTGCATCAAAATCAATTTCTAAGATTCCTTTAACCTTTTTATTTTTCATCTGTAAATTAACTGGAATTGGTTGAAATTGCTGAAAATGTTCAATATTTTTCAAATTTATATCAATGATCTTTTCATTAGATAAAAAGTGGTCAAAATTAAACTGAAAAATATAGGGTTTTTTAAATTGTGGTCGATAAACAAAAGCCTTATCATCTTCGAGCCGTGATAAATACTCTAATTGATAGGAATTATTTCTAGAAGAATTTTTACTGATATTTGTGAAACTATTGTCAATATTAAGTAGATTGACTAACACTTTCTTATTTTGATGTTGAGTAGTATTAAACGCAAAATGAATAGGAAAATAGGATAATATTGAATTATTTACGGCTCCTATTTGGTTGGTTTCACTGAGTATTGAATAGCCTAAATTTTTAAGTATGAATAGAGGATCAGCAATTATAGGCTCACTATATTTATTTATTATTCTTGGAAAAATTTTATGTAATTCAGGTATGAAAATTATTTTTCTTTGTAGATGTTTATTTGGTTCCTGTAATTCATCTAAAGTTGACAATTTCATTAAAAAAAGTTGAATAAATAGGTTTTTTAATGGAGATGTCGGAATTCGTTCTAGATTTAATATAATTGTCTTCTTATGATTAAATAATTTGCTGATTTTAATATAATTATAAATTGATTCATCGAATGCACTTTTTAAATATTGAGTTTTTAGCATTAAGAGAAGTGAATATACTTCGGATTCATATTTTTTAATGATAGATTTTCCAAATTTATGATTAAGGAAAATAATAACCTCATCAATGGATTTATGCTTATTTATATCTTCAAGAATAACTGATTTGAGTAATGATGTTTGATTTGCATTCCATTGAAGTGCACGAACAAAACAATCCATTAACATATTTATATACGTGATATATGCACCGTCGTTAGGTTCACTAATTGGGAGATCAAATAATTTTAAGCCAAAATTCTCTCCCACTTTATATAATAAAATATCTTTCTCTAATTCAGGTATATTTTGGTTGAGTTTTCCTATTAGATGATTCCAACTTCCATCCCAATCAAAAATTATCATATTATTTAAAGTTTTAATGAATTCATAACCCATTCTTAGTGACGCTTTGTGGGTGCTATCTGAATTTTCACCTGATATTAAAATATTTTGTCTATTTTTAATTTCAGTCGAATTCATGCCTCCGGGTGTTTCTAATGATGAATTTTCTAAATTTAATGCGTGGCCAAATATAAGGTTATCACTTAAGTAGGGAGTAGAAAACTCACCTGCATAATATATCGGAAGAGTCTTATGAATTTCATCGGGAATACTAATTAATATTGATATTGATTTACCTGAATCAAAAAAAATGTGAAAAGGAGATCGATAGGAGCTCCATTTTTTTGATTTACTGATGAAAGGAAAAAAGGTAGCTGAGGGTAATTCTTTCATTTCAAATGAAGGATATGCTAAATCTAAAGATTGAATAAAATTTTCTTTCATGTGCACAATTTTAGTATCTAAATCATGATTCATATAATCTATTTTAGATTCAAATTGATCAAATGCTAGTTCCAATGAAATTGAGAATAAGGATGATATTTTATAGAATCCACAATACCGTCGTTCAATTTCCTTTTGCTGATCACAGTTATTTTCTAAATTTTTTAATTCCATAGGTCTAATGTGATTTTTATATTCTTTTATTTGAGTGGGGATGAATCTTTCGATGAATATATTATGAGTTAAAGAATAGGGGCTATTAGCATACTTTGACATGAGGGAGCGATACATTTTCATATTGTTAAGGTTTGATTTTCGATAATATTGCTTCCAAGATATAAATACTTTTGAATATAATCTTTGTCGAACTTCATCATAAACATGAATTCGATGTGTATACTTATCTTGTAATATTTTTTCAGGAAATAAATTAAGAGAATGATAATTATTAAAATGATTTTTATGTTTAAAAAAAAAAAGTGAAAAATATTTTGTTTTTAAATAAAAAAAACCATAAAAAAAATAAGAAAGTGAGAAATATAACAGGATATTAAATTTTGAAGAAATTAATGCACTAAATAGACAGAGAAAAACAAAATTCACAGATACTATACTAAGATATTTTGAGAAATATTTTAGATATGGTGCATCAATAACTTTTTTTGAAAATCCTCTTTCATTTTTTATGACTTGTTCAATATCATAATATTTTCCTGATGCAGAACTTCGAATTGCATTATATAACTGATTTCCTTCCAAAACTGAAAATTTATAGTGAGGAAAGTTCATTTCAATGATTTCTTGTAGACTAGTACAAATATGGCGCATTTTTTGTAAGAGTATTTGAATTTTTTTGGAATTTATTCCTTGAATAGTTCTAGAAAAAAAAATTTGGTATGCAATTATTGTTTGATTTTTCTTATTGTGGTTTTCTTCTTCAAAATTTTTAATTTTTCGGAATATTGAGAATTTTTCATCTTCTTTACTAATATTACTGACATTTTTTATTTCTATTTGGAAATTAAGCGGAATGAAATCTTGTAATTGAGAAATTTTACGAAGTAAGTCTTCCAAATTTGAATGAATATGATGAGCTGTAGATTTGAGTTCTAAACCCATTGTAGAAATTAATCGATTATTTTGTAGATTATGGAAGAATAATAGATTCGATCGTTTTAGTTCCTCTATTTTTTCAAATTTAGATTTTGAAAAAATTCCTACATTTTTAAAATTCATTCTTGATGTTAAAATTTCCATATTATCTGTTTTAAATTCATGAAAATCGTGGTTAAATGAATGTTTAGAAAAATTTTCTGAATGATCTACAAAGAAATAAAGAAAATTGAATAGAAACCAGAATATAAAGGGGTAAATTAATAATTTCGTATCCAGCAGAGTTGTGCTTTTTAGGTAAACCCAGATCATTAATAAAATTGCAATTATGAACTTAATCAGATTTGTTTTAATCTCTGGTCTAAATAAATCATTTTGGAAAATTGGATCCATCTTAAAAAAAGGTTTTAATCCTTTGTTTGAAACCATACGAGATTAGATCGCCAAACATTTTTAATAGCAAAATGTTGACTTATTGATTAAATCTTTGAAATAACATTTTTTTATTTTCTGTGATAAATCTGGTATTGAATCCTCCGATCTCAGAAAATTTTCCATTTATTCCTTTAATATTTCCATTCCGACTGAATAATAATTGAGTCTTCTTTATTTCTTCTAATAAATCAAAAACTGATTTAAATTTCTCGAATAAAATCTTAGTTTTTTTTGGTCCAGAATTAACTAAACCTTCAAGTAGAAATTGTTGATATATTTGAAGATTATCTCTTTTTGGTTTATTTCGAGCGATTGAAGGGGGATTGTCAATAATTTGGATACGTTTCGCAAGACTTTTTAAACAAAGAGTGGTGTCTTTAATATGTCTTGAAGGAATTATTCCAATAT
>CAYPTZ010000250.1:0-2246 GCA_964413395.1 uncultured archaeon
CTATTTATACTCTATTCACTAATTTAAAGTAATGCTTCTTTTTTAAGTAGTGAAAGAGCTATTTATTAAAAGAAATATTTTTAAGATCAATGTTAATAATACTATCTAAGACTATTTTAAACAAAAGATAATTTTCATGCAAACAAAATTCAAAATAATGTTTTCTATTTTATCTTGTGTCATTTTTGTAAATATTTTCGTTCCATTTGTGAAATTAGACTATAATACTAAGTCACAGACTTCTATTAACATTCAAAATACCGATGAAAATAACAGGGAATTTGATACTGCAGTAATTTTTGATGGACTCAATGATCTTAGTTATCCAAAAATTCATTCAGATATAACTCAAGATTTCAATATCTCAATGATAGGAAATTATAATGACAATATTAAATACGCTTCTATAGCGATTAATAAAGATTTAGCATATATTGGTGCATGTTCAACCGATTTACAAATTTTTAATATTTCAGATCAAAACAATCCCAAAATGATTGGAACTTTTAGTGATAGAAGAGGCACAGCTCATAGTATTTATTATGACAATAATATGGTATATATTGCTGATGATAATGGATTTAATATTGTGAATGTTTCTGATCCATCTAATCCATTCTTAGAATTTAATCACAGAATCGATTATAGTTTTGGATATTTTGATGTATTTGTATCCAACGAAATTGCTTATTTAATTGACAACCAAGTTGGCTTAGAAATATACAATGTTTCCCATCCAGAAAATCCTATAAAAATTGGACAATATTTAGAATTTGGTTTGACATCAGTATTTATAGAAAATGATTGTGCATATATAAAAAAAAAATTGGACGGAATTAGAATATTAAACATAACCGATGCCACTAGTCCAAATTTAATAGGGGAAATTAGTTGGAATGATAATATCAATAGTAGAAATGAATGTATACAAAAACAAGGAGATATTTTGGTAATAGCAGATCTAACATCTGTTGTTTTTGTCAATGTGAGTAATCCGTCTAATCCAGCCGTGTTAGAACAATATCAAGAATGTAATTTTCCCAGAAGCGTAGTATTACAAGATAATTTAGCGTATGTTGGATCTAATGACGGAATTGAAATCTTAAATATAACTGATCTCCAAAATATTGATTATATTGCAAATTATAATGATGGGTGTGTTTCAGTTGGAGATCTTGTTATCCAAAACAATTCATTATTTGTTGTGGAGTTCACATATGGATTTGAAATTTTGAACATTTCTGATCCTCAAACTCCTTTTGAAATTGGTAATTTCACGGCAGGGAAAGGAAATACCAGAGATGGTGAAATTTTCAATGATTTCGTATATCTCGCTGATGGGAATGATGGGCTAGAAATACTAAATATAAGTAATATGGAACATCCAGAAAAAATTGGGCAACTAAATTATAATGAAGCAGATGCTAATGACCTTGCTCGAAAAGAAGATCTACTCTTTATAGCAGATGGTTACCAAGGATTAATTATAGTGAATATCAGTGATCCATTTAATCCAATTAATATTTCGAGTTATTATGACAATTCTGGTTATTCAAAGGCTGTAGATGTACAAGATGATATTGCAATCATAGCGGATGGTAATGATGGTTTGGAAATTTTAAATATTTCAAATCCACTTAACCCTATATTAGTAGGAATTTACGATGATAGTGATTATTATGACGTTTTAATAAAGAATGATTATGTTTTTGCTATGAAAACGAACGGGTATGGTTTTGATGTTATAAATATCTCTGATCCATCCAATCCCAATTGTGTATTTTCCCAATCTTTATTTAGTATGTCAAGTGATTTATTCCTTCAAAATGATTTACTTTTTACAAGCGAATATAAAGATGGATTGAAAGTTTTCAATATTAGTAATCCAGAAAATCCAATATTAATTTACCAGTACGATGGTGGAGATGAATATATAGGATTATATGTTGAGAAAGATTATATATATATTAAGAGAAAAGAATGTTTAGAAATTTTTGATTTCAGTGATCCTTTAAATATAAGAAACATATATAGTTTCCCTGTTGAATATTATGTCCATAACATCAAAGTATCTAATAATTACATATATTTTTTTGGATATGCCCAAGGTTTTGAAGTCTTCTTTGATGGAGATACCGATGATGATGGAATCACTGATTATGAAGAAATTTACAATTATAATACTTCCCCCACAAACAACGATACGGATGGCGATGATCTATTAGATGGAGAAGAAATCAATTTTT
>CAYPTZ010000250.1:2346-5781 GCA_964413395.1 uncultured archaeon
CCCTTCCTACAAACAACGATACGGATGGCGATGATCTATTAGATGGAGAAGAAATCAATTTTTATAACACCCTTCCTACAAACAACGATACGGATGGCGATGATCTATTAGATGGAGAAGAAATTAATTTTTATAACACCCTCCCTACAAATAACGATACAGATGGCGATGATCTATTAGATGGAGAAGAAATTAATTTTTAACACCCTCCCTACAAACAACGATACGGATACCGATGGCTGTCTCGACGGTTGGGAAGTCCAATATTCCTTTGATCCATTAGATAATACAGATGCGACTTTAGATTCAGATGGAGATGATTTGATCAATCTCTATGAATTTCGAAATGCGACCAATCCTTTGAACAATGATACTGATACTGATGGCTGTTCTGACGGTTGGGAAGTTCAATACGCTTTTGATCCGTTAGATAATTCCGATGCAGGGCTTGATACCGATTCGGATAATTTAATTAATCTTTTTGAATTTCTAAATGCCACTAATCCGTTGAATAATGATACAGATACCGATGGGTGCTCTGATGGCTGGGAAGTTTTATATGCATTTGATCCTTTGAATATTTCTGATGCATCTGAAGATCCAGATGGTGATGGGTTAAATAATCTCCAAGAATTTCAATTCGGAACAAATCCCCTTATTAACGATGATGCAGATATAGATGGTTGTCCTGATGTCTGGGAGATTCAATATGGATTCGATCAGTTTAATTCAACCGATGCATACTTGGATTCTGATTCAGATGGATTGATTAATCTCTATGAATTCCGAAATGCCACCAATCCTTGGAACAATGATACGGATACCGATGGCTGTCTCGACGGTTGGGAAGTTCAATACAATTTTGATCCGTTAGATAATACAGATGCGGCAATAGATTCAGATGTGGATGGTTTGATCAATCTCTATGAATTCCAAAATGCTACCAATCCATTGAACAACGATACAGATGCCGATGGTTTATCTGATGGAGACGAGTTGATTAACGATTGTGATCCATTGGATGCAGATTCGGATGGAGATCTCATGTTTGATGGATGGGAAGTTCAATACTATCTTGATCCTTTGGTTGATAATGCGTATGATGATACGGATGCTGATGGATTAGTTAATTTAGCTGAATTCAATGCAGGTACAAATCCACGTGATCAGGATACTGACAAAGATGGTCTTGATGATAATGAAGAGGTGAATAACTTTTTAACAAATCCCTTAAGTTCTGATGCCGATGCAGATGGGTATTCAAACCTTGAAGAATATCAATCCAACACCGATCCCCTCGATCCAGAAGATCCTCAATCAAATACTGATGATACCGACAAAGATACATCAAATGACGATACAAATGGTAAGAAAGGTATTCCGGGATATTCCTTAGCTTTACTAGTGGGATCAAGTGTATTAGTATTCCTTCTAATTTATAAACGGAAAAGCAACTAAAATTAGCCTTTTTCATTATATTTTTTTAAATTCAATTTCAATCAAAGATTTTCTACACAATAAAATCTGGTTTGTATTACAACAAATCAATCTATATCCTTAATTTTGAGTTTATATACATGACCATAAGAATGACCCATGAACTCAAAATTAACTTGATTGGTGATCTTGCGAGTATAATTCAAGATAGGTTATCATCTTATCCTACTAATTTTTCACAGAAGGATGATATTTTAATCCAATAATTTGTCATTTTATTATTCCAAAGGGACCACGAACAATAATTACATGGGTAGAATGTATCACGCGATTGGAAGAAAAGGTTTTATAACTTTTTTATCGAGTAAAATAACATGATATATTATTCACGATATTTTCCGTTAATAATGCCATGCATTCTATCCCAAAGACTGGATGTGAAGAATTCTCTATAAGATTTATCGGAAAAAATTTCGTTGATAACTTTTTCTAAGACCTCAGAGTAAAAAATAATTCTGAAAAAAGGATTTTGGTTTTTAGCTTCCGTTGCATCAGCCCAAATCTCTATTAGCGGGATGTTATTATAGTTTAAAATTGAACGCCATATAAATTGTGGGTAAAATCCGATCAAAATCGATTCTTTAAGATCATTTGAATATCTATGACTTATAAATCCATCTAAAATTTCAGATTTAATTAGATTAACGGTTGGAATATAGCAATCCCACTCCCATAATTCATTGTCAGGAACTAAATCCACTTCTTGAATAACTTGTGTGATTTCAAAAAGAGAATCCTTAATTTATGAAAAAGGATAACGTATTTTATGATAAATTGGAATTACCATAAAAAAGGGATTAATTTCGATTAAATTTCCATCTTCATCTACTCTATCTTCACAATTAAGCAATATTGGATTATCATTATGTATTTTGTAACGAGAAAATGGACCTATATTATCGTCATGTATATATAATTTCTGAATTCTATTCCCTAACAAGGAGAGATGTTCAGAGTCAACTATAAGCTTTTCTTCAGATATGTTATAACCAACAAGAGCTAGAGCATGGTATTTTGATTCTCCATCCTCTTTCCAATTTACCCCTAAAAAAATAGGGAAACCTCCTCTCATATATGCATAACACATCAACAGAAAACTATCTTCAGTCGGTGAAACAGAATCAAAATCAATTACTTCAACTTCCATACCATATGTGCGAATAGCGTTTATTGTTTGTATAATATTTAGACCAGAAGAGGGTATGGGACGATATATTGTGTGATATTTATGAGCAGTATTTTTTATTTCGTAGGGTGTTGGAGTATAATATCCATATTCCGTGCTATTTATCTCTAAAACTGACCATAATGCACTTGTAACAGATGCAGCAACAACACTATCTTGTTCTTGAAATGGGATACTACAAATATTAAGATTTCTTCAGAATAAATTTGCATTATTATTTTTAGTTGTTAAGATATGTCGTTGTTCTAATTTATTACCTGATATTATTTCCAAATTGGAATCATCATATGGAATTAATAAAGTCCTTCCAATTACAATAGGTTCTAATCGTTTTACTACTATAAAACCCAAGTAATTTTTTTCCAATTTTGCTTTATGGATTTATCCGAAGAAAATAAATCATCATGATTTACATTTGTTTTAAAAAAATGAAGTCTTTGGCATAACTTCGAATAAGTTCTATGACATGAAGCATAAAAATGAACATAATCGTCCAAATAGTATTTATCCACATACATATTTTCTTTTACAATTGATTTACAACTTATATGAGGCATTATCAAGATTAATATATTGATTAATTTTAGGACTCCTGTAAAAAATTGGCCGACATAAATTTAATCTATCCCAATATTTGTTCAATTTGAATTCTTGAAAAATATTCCCTAAGATTTTTATCTCTTCGATTTTAGCGAAGATAGGCAGATTTATAAGATTATTTAAACAGACACATGCATTTGATTTCATAAAAT
>CAYPTZ010000251.1:0-5770 GCA_964413395.1 uncultured archaeon
TTCAAGATGTCACCAAAAGCCATTGCGATGCAAGAGTATTTCCAACGCCTCTCAACCCTCTATGATCCGATTACTCTCAAAAATCCCCGAGATAAAGATCTCTCTGGTTACAGGTTGCTGGCCACCAAAATAAACACCTTATTTTCGTCATACGTGAGCCAAGGTGATATCCCCGCCGTTGTCTTCTCCGATGGCACCAGCCTTTTCGGGAGTTTCCGACTGCGTGAAGTTAGGGATCCTGGTCTATCCCTTGCCCAAGCGAAAGTGCTAGATCTGATTAATCAAGAAGCCTTCGATTTCTTCCAGGAATTCGCGGTCGATGGAGTCGAATATGCCAATGCATTCGCAGAAGCCATGTGTGCTAATGCCCTTGGGTATAAGGTCTGGATCGAAAATCCTTATCAGCCCATTGCCCCCCATAAGCTCCATTGGGAGCGTCTTCAAATGCTCGATGACCTCCTCGCCACGGTTGATGAGACCTATTGGATTTCCTCTAATCTAGGACGCAAATTTCCCACCGGAAAAATTATTACCCCATTAACCTCTAACCCTCGATTTATTCGATTTCTCAACGGCGATGAATTGACCGATGCGGGCGCTTTTGGTAACCTTCAAAAAATTTCCTCCTACAATCAGGAGAGTTTTACTCTCTCCTTGGTCCCGCAGACAAAAACAATCGATATCAAGGGCGATGAACTCATGCGATCCTTAGGAAGGACTTTCTTCAAAAATCTCGCCTTGGCCGACCCAAACTGGCTCTCGAAACATGGGTATTTACGCTCCGTTACCACGAAAGGAATTGTTCCCGATGGCCTGGTTCTCTTTGGACTCCTTCACAATACTTTTCCTACCATTGATACGGCGATCCTTTTTGAACATTTAGATTATGTTGTCAACGCTCTTGGTTGGTATGCTCGCCAAAAGCAATTTGATACGAAAACGCTTTTAGAGTATGGAATCCCCCTCATTTCCATTGTCAATACCTATGCGATGTATAACAGTTATCTCGAGTTCCCGACCGATCTGGTGATTACGAAAAATGGGCTGCCACTCCGCATCCCCTCGGTAATAGGATTTAATAATCCGCTGCTCACGAAACCACAATCCCTCTTGCTAGGGCTAGTGTTTAAAACCCCAGATCTTACTTGGACGACCTCAGAATTCGGCACTCGGCCTTTAGTCGAACTCTCTTTTAAAGAGATTCTACTTCATCTCGATCAGATTGTGGGCCAAAATCAGGCCCTCCTCCCGTCATTTACACAGACCGAGGCTCGCCTCATTCAAGAGCAGTTTGGGATCCAGGATGGCATCCTTCATGAGGCCCTCCCCATTACACGGGAAACTTATCTCTACGATATCAATGGAAATCCTATCCCCAATACCAAAGCTTTACGCACCTATACCGTTCGAATGGCCGCATTTTGGCAAGCTATTGATTCCACCGGATCCACAACGATTAATTCCTTAATTATCGGACTCACCTATGGTCTTTGTGATGCTCAAGGTGCCTCTCTGATTAAACGCCCTAACCTCCTCACCCATATTCTCCACCGTGAATATGGCGACAGCTCTCTCTATCCTTAATCTTTTTTGGCAATTTACCCTTGTTTTTTCCCTCTTTTTTTCCTTTCTTTCTTTTTTTTTATTTTACCCCCTTCCCCTTTTCTTTTCTCCTTGCCTTACCATATTTTTTTCTGTCACTCCCCATTTTTTCGTCCCCCCCTTTTTCGAGAATTCCTTTTTTTTCTGCCCTTCACTAATTTTTTCTTGCCCCCCAGCCAAAATCCTTTAGGCAAGAAAAACCATTTAAATTATATCAAACCTATATTTATACATCGACTATCGTGATCGTGGAATCTCTTTTACGACCTGCGGGCTCCGTGCTCGAAACCTTCTTTCCACGCCATGTATAGATATACACTTAAATTTAAAGGAAAATATTAACTATGAGTCCAAGTCGTCGAGCCGATAATACACTTGTATTTAAAATCGTGTTCTGGGGTCCATCAATGGGCGGTAAAACATGCGCCCTCGGGTGGATTTATGAACGAGAAGGATTAGCAAGTGGGAAATTGCAATCTATTACTGACCCAACCGGGCGAACACTCTTTTTTGATCGAGTGGTAGCACGGGTATCGAATGTAGTGTTTCAATGCTATACTGTGGCCGGACAACGGCGTCATAAATACCAACGAAAAACCGTATTAAAAGGCAGCGATGCCGTGATCTTCACTTGGGACAGTTCTGCCGACCAATGGGAAGAGAATTTATACTCACTCAAAGAATTACTCCAATTTTACGGGCCAAAAGTGATGCCGGGAGCCGATGGTAGTGCCGAGGTACCTTTAGTCGTGATGGCCAATAAACGGGATGTGCCAAACCCAACCCCGATTGATAAGATTCGGGAAGTGCTCAATGCGGCGAAGTTAACCAACGTTTTGATTTATGAAACCATTGCGATTACGGGAGTTAACGTCAAACGAGCCTTCGTGTTTGCCGCCCGAGAAGCCGTCTTACGTCATTATATGCGCCTACAATCAAAAGGCACCATACCAGCCAAAGGCACTATTTAAACACGTGAATGAATATTTTTTCCATTCTTTTTATCGAGATTTATTTTTTGCCAATTTCACTTCAAAGTGTGAAAGATAATTGAAGATTCCAAATTTTTATTTTTCGGAAGGACAATCCAGTACGAAAATTATCACCATATGGGACAACAAAAAATTCATACGAGATTGCATCACCCATTTCGACGGGAGAGGCCAAAGGGTATGTGGCAGTAAATTCTATTCCTGTTAATAGGCCTGAAATACCGAGAAAAGGCACAATGAAATTTGGGCGTTGTATTGGTCATAAGCATAGAGCCATTATTTGAGCCGTTTGTAAATTGCAGCAACGAGATGATTTTTATCATTGAGGGACGAATTTGAATATAATAACGTGAAAAAGGACGCCAGACGGTATAAGATTTAGTTTTTTTGTTTTTTTTTTGTTTTTTTATTTTTTATTTTTCCTTTTTGATCAGGTAGGAGTTATAAGGAGAACCATGAATTATGGAATATTCATGACCATGGAACATTTGGTTCCCAATCGTGAACACCAACGCTAGTATCATGTCATAAACGCAAAATGTTAGAGACCATCGAAAATAGAGAAATCACAGATATAGAGGCCAAAAGACAATGGAGGCGAGCGATAAACAAAAGGGGGGAGATATCGAAAGGGCAATAGATAACCTTATCAAGAGTAAAACCAAAATATAAGGGAAAGGTATGATAGTGCGAAATAACAGCCGATGTATCTGCTGCCATACAGGGGATCAATTTCCGTTCTGCCCGGATTGCATTGCAATAGCCACCGAAAATAACCTTTATGAACAAGATCTATTTGAGTCTTGGAAAGAAATGAAAGTGAAAGGACAGCCTCTCCAATATGGCACCATTGTAGAGGAAGAGGGGAAGAAGCATTTGATTTATGGAAATTCCTATGATATGTTAAACGCCGTCAACCATGCAACGGTAATTCCTTGGGAATTATGGGAACGGGCCAATGTAATCAACCGGATTTTAATCAGTACGGAGATCTGCCCAAAATGTCAGGGGCAAAAGGAAGTAAGCAATGAATGGGTGAATAAAATAACGCAGGAAATCGGAAAGAGTTATCGCTGCCCAAAGTGTAACCGATGAGAGTAGGAAGAAGAAAACGGCTTTGGATACCCAGAAAGAGGAAACACCAAAAAAAACAAAAAAACAAAAATTTTTGAGAAGAAATCGAATCAAACTCACATCATCGATGGCTTTGTGTAAACTCTTGCTATCTGTAAAAAAAAAAAAAAATAGGTCCCATATAAGCGCGCAAGCGTGCAATGTTGCCATTCTTTGTATAGAATCATTGGAGAACGAAACACATTCGAAAATAGGCAAGAATAAGGTGCCCGAAAATACCCATAACGCCCCTGCATTATCCGATAACCCTCATGCTCTCGAAAATACATAAGGGCTTAATTTTGCCTGCTTTAATTGTCGGGTCGTTCCTTCCAGATATAGAAGAGCTCATCCTCCGAATCTTCTTTCATGGGGTCTTACCAGATCATCTGATCTTACACAGCATAATCGGAGCACTCTTGATAGGAACACCGTTGTCAATGGGAATAACAAGTTATATGTACCCGGGAGTAGTCACGAAACTCTTTGGATTCCAGAAAGAAGAGGTGAAACGGTGGTGCAAGCCATCATGGGCGCTCTTTTTGTCCTGTGTACTGGGGAATCTGGGGCATATATTACTGGATGTGACAATGCATGCGGTGAATCCAATTTTTTGGCCGTGGATCGATCCTGAAAATGTGATGGGCCCCTTAGTCATACTATTTGGAGGAAAAGTAGATGTCGACCAGGAATTTCTCTGGGCCCGTATTGCATCACATTTGGTGATGGGAATATTGTGCATGGTGATAATTCTGCAGAAAAGACAGAGGCGCTGGGAATACCTATTGCTGGGAGCACACTCGGAATATTTTTCGAAGAAGACTAATTTTAAAAAAGATAAAAAAGATGAAAAAGATGAAAAAGAATATAGGGATAAAGGGGTAAAAATTTTCAAATCCTATAGTTAAATAATAAATTGGCGAGTATAATAAGTAGGGAGATAGATAAAATTGAATAACATAAAAAAGGAGTATCATTAGGAATTCTCTTGATGGTAATGGGGATGATTACTTTCGTCTCAGCAGAGATGGTAGTGCCGGGAGTAGAAATCGGGGATAGTTTGATCTATAAAAGCGTTGACTTAGAAGATGGAGAAGTAGATGGAATTGAATATAGTCAAGTCAATGTCTCTGATATCGTGAATACTTCCGAAGATCGAACAGTCGTGGAATATGTGGAATATGTATCTGACAGTATGACTTCTTGGCTATTTGCAGGAGAGGAAGGGTCGTGTGATGTGCTAACGAACTCAAGCGAAATTGCAGTGGCGATTACATCTAATGAACTGGTACCATCGTTAGTAATAAAAACGAATATAAAAATTGGTACGTTAGCCACAGACATTGCAACCTTATTAAGTACTGCTTATCGGGAATCTGTGAGTGGTACTTCAATTAACAACACATATGGAGTAAGATTTAAATTTGATAATGGAGCGGATAATATGACGCTGGAATATATTTATAATGATAATGGGTTGCTTTTATGGGTTAAAATTAGTAAAATTTCAGAAAATGATTCCGATGAACTACAAGTATCGTTGATAACAGTGAATGGGGTCGCGCCAGAATTAGAATCGGAAGATGAGAATGGTGAAGGTGAAAATGGTGAAGATGAGAATGGTGAAGATGGGGGAAGCAATATTCCTGGATATTCCTATGTAACTTTGATTTCCCTTGGGAGTATTTTTCTTTTCTTGCAACAGAAGAATAGGGATCTGACAAGATTTTAAAATCACTTTTTTTGTTTTTTTGTCCAGTCTATAGGGTTATAAATTAACTTCTAAAATATTGCCTCCTGTTTCCTTTTTAAATGATAATATTACGATCTATGCCATTTTCTTCTAAAAAATAAAAAACAATTGAATATATTGATGTCTCCCATAATCCGTGTGTAGTTAAAATGAAAAAGAATTCACGAACTTACCACATTTTAAAGCAGTTAAAAGAAAATAAAGTAAAGATAATTGGAATAAAAAAGAAATATATTTAAAATAGATATATATTTAAAATAGATATAAAATAGGCCCCAATACAATGAATATCAACGGAAGGAACAAAATG
>CAYPTZ010000252.1:0-5754 GCA_964413395.1 uncultured archaeon
ATTGTTCCATGCTAATCGGAAAAACATTCGACCAATTCGGCCGAAACCGTTAATTGCTACATTTTTAGCCATAGTAATCACTTTATTCTCGATTATTACTCGAAAAATAATAGTTCGAGGGAAAAAAGTTCTGGATAAAAGTAAAAGTTTTTGAAAAAAAGTGGAACATTTAATTGATAAAAAGAATTTTAAAAAAAGTATAAATAAATAAAATCTAAAATTATTCTAATCGAATAGTTGCCCATGCTTTATTGGCAACCCATTCCCTAAAAGTGAGTGTGCCATCTGAAGTTTCTTCAGTTTTAATTCCGATTTTCTCCTTTTCATCAATCCAGTCCTTTTCTTCGGCTTCAAAAATCTTTACAATTTCTCCATCTTTTTCTAGTCTAAGAGGCATTTTAGAATTTTGAGTGATTTTAAAAGAAACATCTTTATCAGATATGGAATCTACTTCAATATCGGTTAATAACCAATCACCAGGTCTTACCATCCCTCGCATCTCACAACCAATTTTAATGAGACTTGCATTAGATTGCTTTGCTAAATCACTCATATATCGATTGATTACTCCAAAAGTAAGCATCCCTTGTGCGATAATTCCTTTTAGTCCTACTTTAACTGCGAATTCTTCATCTTTATGAATTGGATTTGTATCTCCAGAGGCTTTTGAATAAGCTCGAATTTCATCGCGAGTATAAGGTTCTTGTATTTTTTTAATTACTTGGCCAACTTCAAACATTTAATACCCTCCTTTCCGTAATAATCCCTTTACTATTGCCTTGCAAAAAGTTTTAGTACCTTCTTGATTTTTGGTTGTAAATAAAAATTTCACCCAAAGATTATCGCTTTTTAGTTGCATATCTAAGATTTCACCATAAGAATATATTTTCTTTTCAGCTGCAGTTAATGGAACACATCCACTATAATCATATTCTTGAGAAGTGTGAAGAATTTTTCCAATATTTTTACACACTGGTTTGCCATCAGGCCCCATCACTTCAGGAAGATTCATTAAAACACTTGGAACCGTATAAGTTGCAGCATATGCAGGATGAGCAATTATTTTTGAATAATCTGCTTTTTCACCTTCTCCTTTTGGAGGTTCTACATAATATCTTGGATCTTTATCACCAATAGATTTAGCAAAATTTGATAAATGCTTTCCTTTAATTCTATATCGATCAGGACCTACTTTAACGCCAATAAATTGTTGAAAGTATTCGTTATTCTTTTCAGCCATCATTTTATCACTTTACAGTAAGAATGTGAAAATAACGTTCAGAATATTAATTAAAGTTTTGGTCCGATTTTTCAAATTAAGGACATAATAAAGAAATAGAATTAATTTTGGATAGATTCTTCTATTGAATAATTATTCGTTATTATGTATTAATGGGATTTTGGAAACCTTTTTTTAGTTTTTATAATTTAGATCTTTGGACAAACACAATGGAATTCGAGATTTTAAAAAAAACACCAATATTCGAAAGCCTTTCAGCATTAGGAAAAGATATTTTTCAACCAAATGGAATTTTTCATTGGGCTGGACGAGCTAGAAAAGAAGCAGTTGTCAATGCAACTATAGGAAATGCAGAAGGATTAGAAAGCGATATTATTGCAGGCGGAAGAAACAAAAATATCCCATATTATCTTCCAGAAATTACTAAATTTATTAATATTGAACCAGAAAGATTAGTTTCTTATGCAAGTATCCCAGGAATCCCTCCGTTCAGAGAATTATGGAAGAATTGGATAATATTTAAAGGAAAAAAAGAAGGAAATATGCCATCTGGCCCAATAGATGTAACTAATTTAATTACTACCCCAGTCATTTGTAATGGAATAACAAATGGAATATTTTTAACTACAAGATTATTCTTAGATTCAGGACAGACAATTATTTCTCCAAATAAGCGATGGGGAAATTATGATCTTATCATTAATCGGCAAAATGGAATAAAGATAGAATCATTTGAATTTTTCATTAATAATGAATTTAATATTGAAGGATTAGATAAAAGTCTAAGAAAAATTGCACAAATTCAAGATAAAATAGTTATGATTCTGAATTTTCCAAATAATCCAACAGGTTATTCACCAAAACCAAATGAAATTGATGGAATTGTAAAAACTTGTATAAAATTCTGCGAAGATATTAAAAAACCATTAGTTATTCTTTGCGATGATGCTTATGAAGGATATAATTATAATACAGCAGTTGCTCAAAATTCAATCTTTTATGAATTAGTCAATAAACATAACCTTATAATCCCAATAAAAATGGATGGAACTTCTAAAGAAATGTTAATGTATGGTGGAAGAATTGCCTCAATAGTTTTAGGTATTGATAATAATTGGGTTAAAGAAGATGAAATTCAGGCATTTATGAATGAATGGGAAAATAAACTTAAAGGTATGATTCGTTCAACATTAAGCAATTGTAATCACTTCAGTCAAGAAATTATGACAGAATTACTCAAGGATGGCTTTGAAAAAATAATTGAAAGTCGGAAAAAGGTGATTGATATTTTAGCAAAACGATTCAATGCAGTTGTGGATGTATATAAAAAATATAATATTCCAAAAATCAACATGGATCCTGTTGGTGGAGGCTTCTTTGTATTCTTAAATATTGATGGTGTTGAAGCAGACAAATTTGCAGATCATTTATTAGTGAAGTACAAAGTAGGCACAGTACCAATAGTTAAACCAAAAGAGAACATTAACGGTATCCGATTCGCTTATTGTTCCGTACCAGATGATAAAATAGATTTTTGCTTCGCAAATATTGCAAAAGCAGCAGAAGATTTATTATAAATTCTATTGATAAATTGTTTTTTTTTTAGAATTCTTTTTTTCTTAGTTAATCCTAAATTATAATAGTCTTTACTTTAAAGAAAATCTTATATGCATCAAAAATAATTTCTATTTTATCCCCAGTGAATAATCATGAAAGATGATGAAAAAAAACAAAATACTGACAAGGAACCAAAAAAATTGAATGAAAAATTAGGAGATTTTTTCAAAAAACAACATAATTCAATAAAAAACAATTTGAAAAAGCAACAAGTTTTTCTTAAAAATTCAATCAACAGTATAGAAAAAACTTGGAATGATAAAATAACCCAAATCAAGGAAAAAAGCGAAGCACGTAAGAAAGATAGGCAATTGAATAAACAAGAAATCGAAAAAGAACGGGAAAAGGAAAAAAAAGAATTACGAAAATTGAAAGAAGAAAGAAAGCAACAAAAATTGAAATGGAAAGAAGAAAGTAAAAAACAAAAAGAAGAATATCGAAATAGATCCAAAGAATTAAGGCATGAAGCTTGGGAAAATTTTATTCACAGTAAGAAAAATAAACGAAAACCATTCTTCAGATTTTTAGGGAGCGTGTTTTGGAAAAGTTATATCAATATTATAATGTGGGTATTCTTCATATTATTAATTGTTACAGGAATATTTTATTTATTCCGGGCAATAGGTATAGATTTCAATTTAGGTACTTAATATTTACAATTCAATTTCATATCATAATAAAAAAGGATAGAAATCAACATGACTGATAAAGAAAAAAAAACCATATTACAAGGAATTCAAGATGGAACCAAAAAAACATTTCAAACAGTTCAAAATGGTGCAAGTGATTTAATTTCAGGAATCACTGGAATATTTAAAAAAAAAAAAACAGATACAAGCGATGAAGAATTTGAATCTATTTTTAAAAAATTCATAACTTCAACTCAAAATAATTTTAAAGCGATTCAAGAAAATTTGGATACTAAATTAAAAGATCTAAAAACAAAGAGCAAAGAAAAATCGTTAGTCAGAAAAGAAAAATCTAAAGAAAGAAAGAAAAAAAATCGAGAAAATATCCAGAAAATGAAGAGATCTTTAGCCGAACAAAATCAAAAGATGAAAGAAGCATTTCATATCATGAATATGAAAATTCGAGAACAAAATCTCAAAAATAAAGAAGTTTTTTATCATGGTGTCGCAATTTTGCAAGATGATTGGGATAAGATATTAACAACAACTCAAAAAGTATTTCATAAGGTATTTTCATTCTTCACTTCGGTCTTTTGGAAACTTACCTTTAAAATAATGTTAGTTTTACTTCCACTTTTAATAGTATATATTGTTGTCTCTAAATTATTCAGTCTATAAACAGATAAATAACAATAAAAAAATTTTTTCTTTTATAATTTTTGAGCAAAACTTTGAAGATTAAATAAGGCATCACGTGGACCTGTAGATGGATCAATAAATGATATTATTGTTCCACTCCCTCCAGGTGTTATAATAATGTGCCCTTTTCGAGCAGCATTTGTGGCAATAACACGTTCTGGAGTAAATTCAATAATCATATATCCAACTTTCATAACTTCTAAACGACCTGGGTTATTTCCATCAGGTTTTTTACACTCAGTAATTATTGAATTAACAACACTCAAATTTTGAGTGATATCCCAATTTTCAGTTTGATATAATAGATTTCCATCGTTGCTAATAATCGCAGCTCCCAGAACTGCGGGTTCAGCATCCATTAATTCAAAAATAAACTCTTCATAATCCATAATTCTACTTTGTAGATTGAAGTTAAAAACTTACCTTTATTAAATTTATTATCAATCAGTACAAATATTAACACTTATTTTAATATTTTTAAATATATTTAATTTTTGACTACAAATTATAATGGGATTCAACAGATCAATAATAATTTTAACCTAAGACTGAAATCATAAAAACTAATTGTAGATATTAGAATGATATTTTTCAGTTTGCTTAATAGGAGGGACAGAATTATATATGATGAATCAAATATTAGATTTATAAGAAAATTTTAGGTGAAAAAATATGGGACTAAGATTAGTCGGAAAATCAATTACTTTAGCAATGAGAAGCAGAACAAGATTCATTATTTTTACATTAATGTATACTGTTCTCATGCTTTGGAACGCTTGGAACTTAGAAGTAGCCATGGAAGGAACTGATGAGAGTACTCTATTATTAGTGATCTCAATTGTGTCTACGATAGTTTTAGCGGTTTTATATGCTTGGATTGTTATTAATTATCGAAAAAGAGAAATTGCCACTTTAAAATGTATTGGATACACCAATGGAAATATACGAACAATAATTATTGGAGAATTAGTCTGGGTTACTACTGTTTCATTTGTCTTAGTAGCTGAAATGTTAATTCACATTACAGCCTTTACTGCTTTCTTTAATTTGCCATCTCAGGAAGTAACTGACGTATTATTGAATGCCGGGCCAATATTTATTACTTTTGCACTATTTTTAGCAGCACAAATATTTGGAATCATAATTATGTATGCAAAGATTCTCAATTTACGACCTATCGTGGCTCTAAGGGTGTTGAAATAAGGAGGAAAAAAAAAAATGCCAGAAATTATGATAAAATTAGAAAATGTTCAGAAAGAATTTCGTCTTCGAGGAAATATCATCCGAGCTTTAGCAGATATTAATATTAAAATTAATGCAGGAGAATTTGTAGTTATAATGGGACCAACTGGATGCGGGAAAACTACATTATTAAACGTTATGAGTGGTCTTGACCTTCCTGATGATGGAACGATTATTTTAGATGGTGAAAAAATTGATCGAGCTTCAGAAGAACGATTAAGCAATATCCGGAGAAGAAAAATTGGATTCATTTTTCAAGATTTCAATTTAGTGGATGATTTAAGATGTATTGAAATAGGGTAAGATTTCCTATGCTTGATGGATGAC
>CAYPTZ010000253.1:0-2438 GCA_964413395.1 uncultured archaeon
AGTTCCAGGATTATCTTACTATATATGTCAAAAAAGAAAGGGTATTGTATCCTTATCCTTAAAAACCCCTCTCGATAAAAGAATTGCATATAAAAAGCTTCAAAATGAAGCAAAAGGTCCTGATTTAAAGAAATACAAGCAAATTCAATCAGCATTAAAATGGATCTTAGTAGTGTGTTTTGGATATCTTGGATTTAGAAACGCTAGGTTTGGGAGGATTGAGGCACATCAAACAGTATGTGCTTTTGCACGTCAATTTTTGGTAGATGCAATGGATATAACGCAATTACACACGATAAGATATTTACATGGAATTGTTGATTCACTCTACATTCAAGCACCAAATTCTATGTCAGAACAGACATTTTTTAACGAATGTGTGAAGATTACAGAAGAAATTTCCACTAAAACAAATATTCCAATATCATTTGATCCATCAAATGACTATTT
Organism: uncultured archaeon; assembly: GCA_964413395.1. GTDB lineage: Archaea > Asgardarchaeota > Lokiarchaeia > Sigyniarchaeales > Promethearchaeaceae > Lokiarchaeum. The sequence continues at coordinate 451 of CAYPTZ010000253.1, forward strand.
CAAATTTATTTCATTTTTACCATCAAAAGCAGAGCCAATTATTGGAGCTCTAAATCGCTATTGGGGTATGAAGCCATCAGGAAAAGTTAAAGTAAGAGGTTTAGAATTGCGAAGACATGATGCTCCTTTAATAGTTAAAAAATTTCAAGAAGAATTAATGTATGTTATTGGAAATTCAGAATACCGATGGGATTTTAAAAAACTCCTATTCTTGACAATTAGACCATTATTCAAAAAATATTTCAATTATCTTCGGTCAGAACAAGTGCCTCCTGAAGATCTTGCTATCACTATCAGGCTAACTCGCACACCAGATCAATATATTGTTCAAAATTACCAATCAATCGCCTCCAAACATCTCAAAAGAGCAGGTTTATTATTAGGTCCTGGTCAAAAAATTTCATTTATTATTATTAATGATAAAGCAGAAAATAAAATGGAACGTGTGCTACCCATACAATTTTTCCAGAAAAAGGGTGGGACGTTTGATATTCACAAATATCAAGAATTGTTTCTTAGAGCATTTATTAATTTATTACCTTTTCAATTATCAGAAAATTACAAGAAATTGTTAATGAATTCAGAAAATAAACAAAATAATGTGAATATTAAACAAATTTCTATTAAAAAATTTTTTTGAATGATATTAGCTGTAAAAACAAAAAAAAATTTTTTCTATATGATCATTTTTTTTACATAACATCTATAGTAATAATGAGTAAAAAAAAAATTGAAACTACATTTTTCATATTTTATTCAAGACCACCTTAGTGAAAAAAAAGATGCCAAATGGAACTGTGAAATGGTTTAATAGCCGGAAAGGTTATGGATTTATCACACCAGAAGATACCGATGAAGGAACAATTGATATTTTTGTTCATTATACAGCCATAAAAGTAGAATCTGAATCGCAATATCGAGCCTTATATGAAGGAGATAAAGTAACTTTTGAAATATCTGAAGGGAAGAAAGGCCCTGAAGCTCGAAATATCGAAATCGTTGAAAAAGCACCTCGACCTCAAAGAAAAAAATGAAATCAATAAAGAAATCCAATAAATCATTTAATTTAAAGGAATAATAAATTTTTTCATTCATTTTTATACAGAAACTTAGTATTTGAAGGCCCTTATATCATTATTTCGATACTAATAATTATTTTCTCTTCTAATTATATCCCTAAGTAAAAGGAAGAATTATATATATATAGTATATAAATGAAAAAAAAAATTTCTAAAAAGACTAGTGCGAATATTTAAGTACTTGATTTGAATTAATGAACAATGGTGAATTAATTGTATGAAGGAAACCAATCTTGTATTTTTATCAAAAAATAAATTCTCCTTTGAAAAATTTAGTGAACAATTAAAGATCAGTCGCGATTTCGATAGAACTGAACAAGATAATTATATTGCCTTCTTAGAAAATATATATGACGAAGTATTATGCGCTCGTGGCCATGCAAAGGATGAATTCAAAAATAAAAATAAGAAATTGTCGAATGATTACTAACTTTTTACCCTTTTTGTAGTAATTTTACTTTTTTTTTTAATTTTGGGAGAAAATCTTATCAAAAACTACAATATCTCTAAAATATTGCATAAATCATAAATAAAAAATAAAAAAAAAAAATCATTCCTTATTTTTCAATTCTGTGATAACTGTATATAGGATGGCACTTTGAGATTTCTTGTAAAATCGTTCAAGATTTTTCATGATTTCTTTATTCATGTTAGTATATTTTTTCCACATAGATTTCAACGAAAAAGCAACATTTTCCATGATATCACTGTGATTCCCACTGGCTCGTAGTAAGTTATATACAATTTGCAAAATATCATTAATTCTAGATGGAAGTCTATCTGAGATTTCATCCAGATTTTGTGATAAGATAAATTTAACTTCTACATTTGAATCACTAGAGAGCTTTTGAATTTTCTGAATTATTCGATTTAAAATACTATCTTGATTAATTTTAAGATATGCGAATT
>CAYPTZ010000253.1:2448-5744 GCA_964413395.1 uncultured archaeon
TTTAAATAAATATATACTTACATCTTTCCTAATTTCAGATATTCGATTAGAGGATAATCTCAACAGAATTTCTAAGAAATATAGATACTTTTCTTCATTATCTTTTGAAATATCATAAAAAGCATCAAGACTTATAATTCTTACTTCTCTAGATGATGCTGTAGCCAATCTAATTAAGCTGGGATATAAAATATCCATATTCATTCCCGATTTGTTGAGATCTAATAATTTTTCCACAATTTTCTTGTTCATTTCTGGTAATGTTGAATTAGCTAATCTACGAAATATGACCATATATTCTGAAATTTTATCTGGATAAAGATCAACAAATTGGAAAAATATATCTAATGCCTTTAAAGCAATTTCTGGAGAATTATCTAAACCAATGAGTTCAATTGTTGATAAACACAGCGGGATATTTGGTTGTACTAAAGTGATTGTGGATAATTGCTCGAGAATTACTAATTTTATTTCAGTAGGTGCATTTTGCCGATATTGATTATAAAAACTCCTGTAAATCAGTGCTTTCAACTTCTTTGTTTCTTTCGATTTTTCTTTTTCATTATATTGAGGAAATGTTTTAATTATTTGACCTAAAGACAAAATAGCTTGAGTTCTGATATGGATATCTTTTGTACTAAATTGCCTCAATAATACCGTAATTGTTGGTTTATCATCAATTTTGATCGGAAGAGAAACAATTGCTTTCATTGCCGAAATTTTTGTTTCTTTATTTTTTGATTGATGAATTGTATCAATAAGTAAAGCTCTTATTAAAACTTCTTGTTCAGAAACGTTAACTATATTTAACAAAGCACTTGAAATCCCATTTTGAATTTTGCTATCAGTTGATTCTAAACTTTCTAATATTAATGGTTGAAAATATTTTTCAAATGGAACTACAAGTTCATTTGTCATTTTTGTTAAATCTTTAAATTTCCTCGATTTAAAATAAGATTTGGGGAATTTAGCGAAAATTAACCCCATACATATCAAAATTTTCCTTTTAGTTTCAGAATCAGCTTTTTCGTGTTGTAATGTAATTGCTACGAGTAATTCAAATATTTTTTCATGTTTTTCAGGATGAAATTTATATACTTCATAAAGAAAATCAACAACGATTTTCTGAGTTAAAGGTTTGACAATATAAATATTTTGATTCAAAATATTCATGGTTGTATCAAGATTGATTGCAGAATGCATGGAAGATTTACTTTTTAACTGATCGAGAGTAATTTTACAGTAAAATTCCAATTTTTTAGCAAGAGCTATATCACCGCCATTGATGACATTATCGTTTAAAAAGTCACTAATTTCATCAATTTTGTCAGGAATATAATATATTATCTCATAAAGTAAGGCAATAGTTGCTCCAATTAAATTAATTTCATTAATTTTACGATTAAATCCAAATATTTTCGATTTATCATCTTGAATCTCATCCAAATCATCAATGCCTAAATTAATTTGCTCAGTTAAATTCTGTGATGTTAGTACATTTAAAATACCAACTTCATCAACCATTGGTGCGATTTTATCAGCAATAAGAGCTAAATTGTTTAGTAAATCTAAACGAACTTGAGTAGAAATTGGACTTGTTAACACAGCAACAATATCATTAATGAATATTTTTGGATCTCCTTCAATAAAAAACCGAAACACTTTATGTCTTATTTCAACACTTTCATCAATAATTAAAATGCTAAATAAATGCTGAAATTGTTCTTCATTATATAGATCCATTCTGGTTTGTGCAATAATTACTAATGAAGCAATAACTGATCTCTTAACATCTATCGATTCATAACAGACTAATTTCTTCAGATGTGGAAATATTCGCTGGAAAAAGACATTTTTGGAGACATTAAGGCTTATACTACCTAATGAAATTGCAGCATCACTAACTACAGAATTATTTTTTGATTTTAGAAATGCTTCAATATATTCAAATAGATTATCAAACCATTCTGGTTTAGTTATACAAAATTTGACTATAGATCCAATTTTTTGCCTGATAATTATTATATCATCAGATTCAATATTATGAATATCTATCATAACTTCACTAATCATTTCAGAATTATCAGCTGCTAAAGATGAATAGACATCTAAAGCCTTGGCAACAAATTTTGGATCTGTTGCTAAAAGATATCTTTTTAATATTGGAGCTAAGGTTTCGATATCATTGCGGAAATTAGTTATTGAAGATTTAATGACATTAAAGCCTCCATAGATATGGCGAATATTTTTTTCTTCAAATAATGGAATGATTAATTCTCTTATTAATATATGATCAACACTATCATATTCAGCAACTAAACTATAAAAACTATTGAAAGCATAGTCAGTTAGGTTTTTAGAAGTTAATTTTAATAAGATCAACCCAATATACGATATTTCCTCCTTTGATATTTGTCTAGCAATTTTTAAAGCTTGTTTAATTTTCGGAGGTTCACCCGATTCCATCAAATTAATAACAGTATTCACAAGTGACTCTTTATCTAATTTGAGTATTATTTCGTATTGATGTTCTTTAATTAAATCCGTGACTTCTTCATTTGGATCCAAAAGTAAATCTTGTAATATTTGAGATATATATTTAGAAAATTCAGGAGTGAGTGAATCTTTAATTTTGACATATCTTATCACAGAATCAGCAACTATTTTGCGCATTTCAGGATTTTCATGAGTTTTATATCGAGTAATTGTCTCAAAATCATTTTCGAGAATCCCCTTGTTTAAGGCCCATTCATCTGCTTCTTGGCGTAATTCTTTTCGAACGAAAAGAAATCTATATAAGAAAAATAAATTAAGACATTTTTCAACAAAAATGGCAATAGAGAAAAATCTAACTACTAAAGTGTGATTGACACTATCAGATAAATCAATATCTAATCCTAAAAAAGCTAAATTTTCTGTTGGAAAAATCCATGGCCATTTTATCATTGCGTTAACAAATATGGAGAATGCAATCCCGCATATTAAATAGCAGGCAAATAATACCATTTTAGGAGTATTTAATGGCTCCTTACTAATGAACTTTGCATAAATTCCCAACAAACCAAATCCAGCAGTCATTAATATAAACCCAATAAATTCTAAAGGAAGAACTGTGAAGAATAAAAGAATTTCAAATCTTCTCTCATCTGAAATTTTAATACCAATTCCTTCAATAAGATCTAGAATATTTTTAATTAAAGAATTTTGTTCTTCAATATTACTTGTAGGCCTAATACCTTCAGTTGAAAATAAGGGAATTATAAAACTAAAGAAAGAAGTAATAGCTACAATAAATG
>CAYPTZ010000254.1:0-5710 GCA_964413395.1 uncultured archaeon
AAAATTTCCTTGTGTATAGGTATTGCTAGTGGTATTGCAGGAATACTTGAACTTTTTATATAATTTGACATACTTATTTTATCCTTTTTTTAATGATTTTAATTTTGAATGATCAATTCAAAACTCCCCCTTTTTTACGATTATTATCCCATTGATATATTTCCCGCACCATTCATCCAAAAACACTCCGCTCTAACTGCTATTCTAGCAAATCTGACGGAAAAGAATGACAGATTCCTAAATTTTCCCACATACTTGGGTTATTCTGCATGATTACAAAGGTTCTGAGTCGTTCTTCAAAGAATTCGGGAGTTTTCCGTCCTGAAAATCAGACTCGATGTTCAAGCATACTATTTTTATTCTCTGCTAGATTATTTTGAATTGTCATTTTAGTGTACAATTTAATGACTCGGTTTAGGGCGGCTCCTACCGTCCCTGAACCACTTTTCGTCAGTCGAATTTTATATCGCCACGGGTAGATTTTTGCATAACATTTTACACCCTTGGCGAAAATTGAGAAGATTCCTTTCCTTCCACGTTTTTTTTTAATCTTCGTTGTTTTTTTTGTCTTCCCTTGACCATTTTTTACCCCTTTCGACCGTCCTCGCTTTTTTAGCACTTTTGGTTACAATTTTTCTTGTTCTCTTATGTAACGGTATTCTCGTTTTTGAAAAAAATCCATTTTTACCCCGATCTTATGGATTACCCGTTGGTCACCATCATATTGGATATCTCAAAGAACTGTTTTATCATAAGACCGTCTATGTTTGTGAATAATTAGAGTAAATGGACGAATAAGATGTTTAGCCATGGCCTGCGATGCACCCCAACCATCAACCGAGAGACATTCAATGGGAAATATTATCATAATTCTTATGATTAGACATATGTCTTTTCTCTACCAAAAACATTGATGATAGTATCATTCCAAGAACAAAGGGTTCCATTCAATTTCCTATTGAATTTGAAGATCGATTTGGCAAATCTCATAGGGATTTGTATCCTCTTCCTGAATCATCCAAATTAGAATTACAACGCAAGTCATGGGAACTTAAACTGAAGGAATTGGGTCTCAAAAATTATTATTGGATTAACGAGGAAGAGGGGAGGAATTTTTCGATTGATCTATCTGAGAATACTTCATTTACAAAGAAACTAAGGAATAGTTATAAAATAAAATGGTATAGGGTAATATATTTCACTAGTTTACTGATTACAGCAATAATTTTTACAATTTTAGATTACTTTTTTTTAGCGGTTTTTTTTTGGATTTATACCATATTAGTTTTTAGTGAGTTTTTTCAAGTAATATTCCATTATTTCCAACTAAAAAAGAAAATTCGACTAAAGAATGAAAAGGAAAAATATACTCTCGAAAAAATCGAAGAATGGTTTTTAGCATTAACAAATGTAGAGACGAAATGAAAATGTTATTGTTTGGTGAGAAAAAATTCAAGCACTCTTTAGTTAAAGTTCATAAAAGATAAAAAAAAAGCTACAATAATTCGATCTTCATTTTAAATGCAGATTAATTGTTACTTTTATTGAAATGTTTCATGTTTTCTTATAGATTATAATTATTGATGTATTATTTGATTAACACCGATTTTTTCAACAATAAATATCGAGGAAATTATTTTAAATTGCCATAAAGTGAATAGAAAGGATTAATAAATTATAATGAGATTTGTTTAATCCCTGATTGGGCAAAAATATCATAAATTTCTTTGATTCTTTTAATAGATTGTAATGAGCCCCCTCTCTGATCACAATTAGTAAAATAAATTTGTGATTTTGCTCTTGATAAAGCAACAAAAAAGGTACACAATTCAGAAAAACGATTTCTTTGATAACTGAAAAATGCATTATCTTCTAAACCAATAAATATTACTACTTCAAATTCCAAACCCTTACTTTTATGAACAGTCATTATTGGAATAATATCTGTTCCCAAGAGCGATTCTAATGATTTAATCCAGTCTTTATGTATTTGATATTGTTGCCAAAAATTATCGTTAAATTTAGTAATAACTTGTTTAAGATAATTTTTACTTAAATATTGTGGATATAGTGTTGATAATTCCGCAATTCCAAAAATATTGATTAATGGTTGATATATTTTTGCAAGATCATGTATAGTTTTAATTATTAAAAATTTTTTTTGTAAAGATTTTGATAAATTATAGATTATCATATTTAATTTTTGATAGCTTCCTAATTTTGTATCTTCATTGAATCCTTTAATGTAGATAAGTAAATTGTAAATATAATTCCAATCTTCTATGGATTGCTCTTTTAAAGATAGGCGAATGAAACTAATAATTAATTTTATTATTGGTTCACTTAAAAAATCTTGATAAATATCTTCAAAACGTGCAGGTATTCCAAGAATATCAAGTTTCTGGATGATTTTTTCTCTATAAATATCGATTTTATTGAGAAGATTCTTTCGACGATAGATAATGCATATTTGTTCTGGAGATATTCCCTTGTTAATATATTTTTTTATTTCCAAGGCAATTATCTCAGCTTCCTTTTCTGAATTTGCAAAATGAAAAATTTTACAATCTCCCTCCTCATATTTTTTATATTCTGCTCTAATTTTTATATTTGGATCTAACTTTTCAGCAAAGAAACTCTGAATATATTGTAGTTTTTTCTTTGATCGGTAGTTAATTAACAATGGAATTCTTTTTGCCCCAAAATCTTGTTCAAATTTTTCAAATATTTTTTTTTCTGCTCCTGCAAAAATCATAATTGTTTGTTTAATATCGCCAACAGCAGTCAATATTGTGGATGATCCCATAAATAATTCTTTAATAAAATTATATTGTGTTGCAGTTGTATCTTGAAATTCATCAAGTAGAGCATATTTGTAAGTTTGTCTTATTGCATTTCGGAGATGTATATTATTTTTTATTAACCAAGTGGCTAAATATTGGATACGTTTGAAACTAAGAATATTTATATTTTCATTAAATTTTTTTTTTTTTTTGTCCTCAACTTCATAATTTTCAATTGGTCTGATATCTTCGGGTAAAGCTAAACGAAATCGATCTAAAATTCCTTTTGCAAATGCATCTATTGTTAATGAATCAAATCTAGAAACTAGCTCGATACCACATCTTAGTAAAGCTCTATATTCTAAATTTGTTGCAGAATCGCGTTTAAAAGAAATTGCTAATATACGAAATGGGAAAGGGCATGATTTAGTTTGTAATAAGAAAGAAACTCTTTGAGCAAGTAACTCTGTTTTTCCAGATCCTGGACCAGCTAGTACACTAATATTTTCATTACTTTTTACAATTTCTAAAGCATTGGAAACCAAGACAATTTTATCTATAGGTACCCAATTTTCTCGTGTAATGTTAATTTTACTACTCCTCTAGAAGTTTTTTACTTTTCTGAATAATTTTTTTTAATATTGGAGATATATTTTGATTAAGTTGTTCATTTGAAATTTCACTCAAGAAGAGATAATGGATCAGTGGTTTATTATTATTAAAGAGATATTTATGCCAAGCTAACGACTCTCCTTTTTCAGAAAACACACTTTCATTTAAAATAAAATCATCTTTGAAAGGAGTTTTAACATAATTCTCAAGTCTTTCTTCATAATCTGGTTCTTCTAAGTGTGTTAGCACATTAGGTCCTCGCCCTTTTAATAATTTATATTGTTCTAAAAAAGATTCAATCATTAAAAAATCAAAATCAAGAGGATATGAGAAATAAATATTTTTCTTTTCAAGTTCATTTCTAAAATTTTTATCTGAAATGACTATTGAGTTAAATTTTTGATCAATATTTGATGAGTTTATATTAATATTTCCAATTTGGAGATTTGGACTAATTTCTAATAATTCTTTACATACATATTTTAAAGGATTTTGGATTTTTTTATCTATATCAAAATCTAGTAGAGTTATATGTGGAATTGCTAAATAATTGAGTAATTTCCAAAAATAATTAACAAATTTACCTCCTAATGGTATTATCGAAATGTAATAATTGTCAATTAATATATCTTCCAACTGAAATAATCGCGGAAAAACAATTTTTTCACTATCACCTTCAACTAATATAATTAATTTAGAGAAATACATTTCTGGAAAGAATTGAACTCCTTGTTTTACAAATTTAAATGCATCATCATCCTTTGGAGGCAATAATATCTTTCTTATAGATGTTGTATTTGTGGTTAAATCTAAACGAAAATACCTAATAGTTTCTGGATTAATTCTTTTAAGAATTGAAGATGAATGTGAAGTAATTAATATTTGGGCAATCTCTAATTTTGAGGTTTCTTGCAAGTTTTGAATGGTTCTTCCTAGCAAATGAGGTGCTAAATGATTCTCAGGTTCCTCAATTGCTAATATCGTGAGATATGGTGGTGTATAATTATTATCAGAGAATAAATCTTCCGTCTTATTCAAGATTTTACTTTCGATTTCTAATAAGGTACAAACTAAGGATATGTAGAACAGTGATTTCATTCCATCACTAATTTGTTCAATATCATAATTGATTTCATCTGGACTTGGTTTAAATGATATTTCAATTTTTTTTAAAATATCACCAAGTTTCCCTGTAGCAAAGCTGAAATTTGTATTGGAGAAATATTTAATATCATTATACTTTTTCCATTCTTGATTAATAATTTCTTCTATTTTTCCTATTCCTTGATTCTCAACGATTTTTCCATTTAAAATTTTAATTTCATCTATAATTGAATTTTTCAAACTTTCACTCCATTTTAAATATCGGAATAATCTCCATATTATTGTTCCCGTTGAATTTTTTATCTGTTTTGAAGGACTTCTTAATGCTGGAACATAAATCATTTGAATAATCCCCAATTCTTTCATCTTAACCCAAGTTGTAGTTTCAGATTGTTGTTCTGTTTCTGGTGTTTTAATATAGCGATAAATCGTTGTGATATTACCTTCAATATTCATATTATGCTCCCAAACTGCTTCTAATCTTATTCGAAAATATGGTGGGGAATTACCATCACGAATTATTAATTGGTTGAAATAGGCAGCTTTAGCCTTAATTTGAGATTCTTCTAAATCAATTTCAGGAAATTCTATAAATACTTCAATGCTCAATCTTAATTCATCAAAATCTTCGAAATTTTTACCTCTAGGAATATGAAAATCCGCTTTATTAATTTGTCGAAGAGATTGAGTAATACCAAAGATTTTTTGTAATGCTAGGAGCATTGCAGTCTTACCCGAGTTATTAGCACCGATTAGTACTGTACTATTATCTAATGAAGTTTCAATGCCTTCAGGTCCAAAAGATTGGAAATTTTTAATAATTATTTTTGTAATTTTCATTTTAAATTCTTTCTCCAAGCAACATAGTAAATTCCATTTAAATTAGAAAATATTCACTCGTGAGAAAAAGGATTAAATGGTTGAGAATTACCGATTTGATTAGAACGATTAAACGCTAATCTCACCATGTCTAACTTCGGGAGGTAGGATGACCTCGATTATTTTTTCTTTATTTCAGGGTAAAATGAAAAGATCTCACGAATATCACAAGCAAATATTGGAACAAAATTAGTGTTACTTTTTATTTTAATATCTATTTTTTTTTTAATGTAAAAAGATTTGTGCAAGTTGTTTATTCAAATATTGCCATTCTTTCATTTGAATTAAATTAAGATTTAACAATTATTAAAGTACGCTCAATCTTATAAAAA
>CAYPTZ010000255.1:0-2266 GCA_964413395.1 uncultured archaeon
ATCTCGTAAAAAATTTTATTTCTTTTATTTATTACTAATAAGTGCAAGGAATCAAAACTATAAAATTTTCTTTAACGAAATTTTAAATCTACTTGCATTTTTTCTATATTAGATGCTTTAATTTTAAAAAAATAAATTGATTATTTTATGGTTAATTCTGATAAACTTCTAAATATTAATGAAAAATCTGTATTATATGGATTGGTAAAGTTTCCAACCAAAAATGATAAACAAATTTCTTCTATTTTAAAAATGAAAGAATCAACTTTCACATCAATAAAAAATAGATTATTTCAACACAAAATGTTTAAAAATTACTATATTCCGATGTTGAATCGTCTAGGATGTGAAATTTTAGCAATTATTTTTTCAAATTTCAATCCTATAATACCTTTAAAAGAAAGAGTATCAATCACTTCTGAGAAAATTGAAGTTACGGAGGAGATTTTTCTTTCTATTGGGGAATTAGAAAAAGGATTTTCCTTGAGTATCAATCAAGATTATACTACTTTTTCACAAACAAATGAAATTAGAACAAAAATTTTTGGAAATTTAGGATTATTTGAGGAATATTTTCCACATGAAATTATCTTTCCATTCCAAATTAGTACTATTCGAAATTTTTTTAATTGTTCTCACGCTTTAGAAGATTTATTTATGAAAGATAAAATTCACAAAAAAATCTTAGAGATAAAAGAACAATTTCATTTTCATCATAAATGGTTTCGAGATCCAACTGAACTTGCCTTGAATAAAAAAGAAAGGCGAGTATTGGTTGCATTAATTAAAAATCCAGATGCCACAATGGAGCAAATTGGTCTTGATGAATCAGTTAATGTATCAAGACATACAGTCGCAAAAATGAAAAAGAAGTTTATCGATGAAGGAATAATAAAAAAAATCGTTGTTCCTGACCTAAAAAAAATTGGTTTTAAGCTATTAGTTTTTTATTATTTAAATTTTAGCCCAAAAAATCCACCAAATGAAGAAGATTTAAAAATTATTGATTCTCCATCCACCTTATTTTATATTAATAGAAAATTTAGTGCTGTTTTGATATCTGTTTATCCTGATTATGCAGAATACAAGGAAGATAAAATGATGAAATATTCTTACTTAAAAGATCATAATATTTTAACTTATAACCCAAAACCACAGAAATATATATTTGATCAAGCCGAATTTATTAAATATCTTGAATTTGCACCAATTACTGAAAAAATCTTAATTAATGTAATTTAGTTAAATTTTTCTTTATTATTAGTAATTTTCTTTATTTTTCATATAAATACATTAAACGCCACCAAAAAGGTGCAAGGTTAGTACATTATCTCCATAATTTACAAAAACATTATGATATCGGTCTTTAGGTATAAATTCACCATTATATTTCTTTAATAGTAATTGCTTGAGTAGGACAGTTTTGTGTACAGATCCCACATGATACACATTTAAAAGGTTCAATCATACTATTTTGTTGAAACATCGCATTTTCTTTGCAACGTGCAACACACATCAAACAACCAACGCAAATTTTCTTTTTTATTCTAAATATTCCACTTTTATCTCTATAAATTGCCTGAACGGGACAAACATCTGCAAATTCTCCACATTGTGTGCATGAATTAATCGAAGATATTCCATGTTCATTTAATCTAATCCTTATTGAAGCTTTGGAAACATTTTTTTCTTTAAAATACAGATTGGAACATGAAAATTCGCAATTATGACAGGCTGTGCATAAATCTTCATTTTTGGTCAATATTCGCACTTATATAATTACACCGGCATCTATAACAATGAAGTTCAAAGTATACAAAATGATATTAATTTTTCTAAACAGTATTTTTTTTGAAAACACAAATCTGAAAAATGTTCTTTCACTTACTGAATTATTTAAATTAAAATATGTTGTTGAAACAATAAATGTCAGCCGAAAATAATAATGATGATGAAATAGCCATGGAGACTAAGAATGATGTTCTCCTTGAGTTTACAAATATTATTGAAAATGAATTAGCTTTAATTAAAATTTATGATTTTGTGAGTTTTAACCCGTTTGATCTTATTTATCAAGAAAAATCACTGGAAATTTTAACTACAAAAAAAACCACTTCACTATTCGGTTTAGACAGTGTATCTGAAAATATTGATGGTGGTAGACTCTTTATTAAAGAAGAATTTAATCAATTAAAAGTTAAAGAAAAAACCAAGCAAATAATACAAAATGCTGAAGATGTAGCACGGGAAAATGGAATTAAAGATA
>CAYPTZ010000255.1:2276-5703 GCA_964413395.1 uncultured archaeon
AGCCTTAATAAACGATTAATGAAAATTCAATATCTGATTTTAGCAATATCCTTTGGATTATATTTACTATTATCAATTATACCTAGTTTTGAAAGTTTTGGGAGTATATTTTTAATTATTGCAATGGTAATTTCATGTAGTGCACCTCAATTTTTTAGGAAAAAGTTAAAACTTAGTTGGGATGAATTTAAAAAAAATCATACTGAGGAATTGATCGCGCGTTCATTAGAAATTACACCAGATATTAAAATATTCGTTCAGGATTTACTTAATGATGCAAGAGATCGAATATTAGCTAATAAGATACCTCTAGAAAAAATTCAATTTATTTTATTGTCAAAAGATTATCAAAATGTTAATTTTGTGAGAATTCAAGGAGGATTAAATGGTTCTCCAGTTAATTCTATTTACCAATTTAGTTATCCTGAAGGTATGGCTCCAACAAACGAAATTTCAAAATCTAACCAAGTATATGAAGATGATAATGATAGCTTCATTTTATTAAAGAATGCAACCTTTAGTGATGATGGAAAATTAGTTGATTTTATTGCTGAATATCCTTCAAAAGCTGATCATGAATTACCAGATGCTTTATTAAGTTCTTCAAAATTTGAAACTATAAAAAATCCATCACTAGTTATTCCAGAATTTGATTCTAATGAAAAAATAGTATGTGAATGTGGGGAATTAATAAAATTTTCAGAACTGAAAAATTGTACTTCTAAATTACACAGTAAATTTGAATTTTATCTTGCTATTGGAGAAAAATGTAAAGTATGTCAATTAAATCCTTTTGTATTAATAAATTCACCAGGAAATGAAAAAATTCCTGATGGTTTAGAAAAAATCTTTCAATAGATTAAATGAAATTTTTTATTTTTTATTTTTTATAATACTCAATTAAAATTTTTAATGCTTTAATTCCTCGTTCAATTTCATCAACAAACACTGGAATTTTTAATTTTGAACCAATTCTTTCTATTCTTTTCCGTCCTTCTTCTTCAGCTTGAATTAATATTACAATAATTGGTTTATTGGGATATTTTTCTTTGATTTTTTTAAAAATTGTAAAATCAAATTCTATTTCTGTAAAAAATTCTAGTGCTAAGAACAAAGCACCAACATGATTGTCTCTTAATAATGCATTACTTGCATTATAATATACCTGACATATCTGAGTTCCAATAAATTCTTTTGGTGGCCAAAAGTCTACAGGATTTCCTAATATACATGTTGAACCTCCTACCTTATTTAGTATCTCATCCCGGTTTTCTTTTGATAATTTTGCCAAATGAATTTTTTGATTACGCATTTCTGAAATTAGTAAATTTATTGCTCCAGATGAAGGTCCTATTATACCTACTGAATTATTTTTTGGTGGAGGGCACCAGAGTAAAACTTTGGCAAATTCAAATAACTCGATATAATTCTCAACTGGAATTGCCCCCAATTTTACAAATTCTTCTTCATTTACACGGTTTTTTCCAACGAATTTGTATAATATAGGCTTCTTTTTATAATATTTCTTCAATATAGATAAATAATCTTCAGGAATGTCTTTTAAATATAAAATAATTATGGATGTGAACTTATCATTGAATAAATACTCAAGTATATTAGCCTCAGTGATATTTATTGATTTTCCAATATGAATTATTTTTGAAAAGGCAATATTCTGTCGTGGGGTCCACCATCCACATGCTCCACTAAGACCTCCACTTTGAGCTAAGAAACTAACTCCATTTTGAGGTCTATCAACATCATTTGGTAAAATTATATGAGATCTAGTAGGAATGATTGAAGATGTAAACCTATGATGAAAATCGATAATTCCTATCATTGAAGGGCCTAATATTTGGAGATCATATTTTAATATCAATGCTTTTAATGATTTTATAATTTCTTCTTCTTCAATTTTATTCTTTTTGAATGATATATCTGATTCTATCATTATATGATGAATTTCTAATTTTCCAAGTGTTTCTACGATATTAATAATTTTATGTTGTGTTAGAATAATAACTAAATCTGGAATTTCATCCATTTTTTTTAAATCTTCTAAAGATTTTAAACATGGAATACCCATTAATTTTTTTGTGAATGGATGAATAATATTTATTTTCCCTGAATATTGGGCTTCGAGTAAATTTTTTAAAACAACTCCATTAAAAGTATATTCATTTCTTGATGCACCAATAATTAATATTGATTTTGGATTAAAGAAAGGATTTAATTGTTCTAAAATTGGTAAATTACTCATATGATCAGACTATTCTTTACTATTTTTAATATTGTCTAAAAAAAACCGAAAAAAAGTATCAAATTTTTATTTTTAAAATCCTATTCAATATTTTTTAATTAGTTAGTAATCTATAACCAAATATCTAAAATATAGATAATTTTTCTTTTTCTTATAAAAAAGAGGGAAACATATACTTATTACAATAATTTTGTCGATTTAGCTTTCCTTCAAAACCACAAAATTTTAAAAAAATGAATCATTTTGACACCTATAGAAAATCTTGACTAATTTCAATATTCAATGAATATTTTTATTTATCTAAGATTTCAAGGAATTGAAAAAAATGGGAAGACGACGTTGGAAATGTTTTAGCGTATTCAAGCGAAAAGGTTACCAGAAAAAAAGAAGCCGTTCTCACCGAAGAGAATATGTTCGGGGTGGAGCAGACCCAAAAATTACTCGGTTTGATTCAGGAAATCGAGAAAAATTAGATTGGGAAGTTAAAATTGGTATGCTCGCTAATCGTAATGTCAATATATCACACTTTGCTTTAGAAGCCATTCGAGTTAATGTAAATCGTAGATTAATCAAAAAAATTGGTCGACAGAATTTTCATTTAAAAATTCGATCACATCCTTATTATATGTTTAGAGAACATGCAATGATGTCTTTTGCAGGTGCAGATCGATTATCATCTGGAATGCGAAATGGATTTGGAAGACCTGTTGGAAGATGTGCAAGAACTAAAGCAGGGAATATGATTATGGAATGTGGTTGTGCTTTAAAAGATGTAGAAGCAGTGAAAAGATCCTTTAATATTTGTGATAAAAAAATCTGTACAACTACTCGTATTGTAGTTTTTGAAACTGCAAAACCAGAATATATCAATAAAGTTCCTTTACCTCACATTAGTACTTTTATTTCAAAATATAATTAATATTTAAGATAATTGGAATGAATATTTTTATCCTTTTTTTCTTCTATTTAATAATTTAATTCTCTTTTTAATCCCTCAATATTGTAGTTCATGATAAATGGACTATAATACATAAAAAAAAGACCTTCAAAGCTAAAATTAAAATTTTAATATAATAAATTATGTGGAATAATAGATATAAAATTTAAAATTCTTATATGAGGATCTATCAAAAATCATATAATTTATTTTTTTGTTCTTTTTGTTGA